>JBDTOB010000184.1:0-5871 GCA_039933435.1 Acidobacteriota bacterium
TTCGGGGTTCAGGTTCGGGGTTCGGGGTTCGGGGTTCGAGGTTCGAGGTTCAGGGTTCAGGGTTCGGGGTTCGAGGTTCGGGGTTCGAGGTTCGGGGTTCGGGGTTCGAGGTTCCGGGTTCGAGGTTGGGGGTTCGAGGTTCGGGGTTCGGGGTTCGGGGTTCGGGGTTCGGGGTTCCGGGTTCAGGTTCGGGGTTCGGGGTTCGGGGTTCGAGGTTCAGGGCTTCGTCGTGCCGGGGCGCTCGGGCGTGGCGAACTGGGCGGAGAGGTTGGGCGGTTCGGAGATCACGGCGGGACGCGGACGGCGGGCGCGGACGATGGCGACGCCGATGAAGACCAGGGCGGCGGCCCCGGCCATGCGGCGGTTGAAGGGCTCGCCGAGGAAGAAGACGCCGAGGGCGACGGCAATCACCGGATTGATATACGCGTAGAGCGAGACGAAGGACACAGGCAGGTGCCGGAGCGCGTAGGTGTACGCCACGAAGCCGCCGATGGCCCCGACGGTCGCCAGGTAGGCGAGCGAAATCGCCGTCCGGGTGGTGAAGAACAGACGCGACCACTCGCCGGCGACGGTGCCGGCGGCGATCATCATCAGCCCCCCGGCCAGCATCTGCGCCGCGGTGGTGCCGAGCACGTTGTCGGCGCGGCCGTGGCGCCGCGAGTAGGCGGAGCCGAGGGACCACCCGAGCGCGGCAATCTGCAGCGCCAGCACTCCCATCAGAAAACCGCGGCTCGATCCGGTACTCAGGTGGAGGTCGGGCCAGACCAGCACGAGAATGCCGGCAAAGCCGACGACGAGACCGACCACCACGTTTGGCCGCAGCCGTTCCCCGTCCGGAAGGCAGGCTTCGACGCCCGCCATCCAGAAGGGGGAGCACGCCACCAGCACCGCGGCAAGCCCGCTCGGCACCCACTGCTCCGCCAGCACCACTCCTCCGTTGCCGAGCACGAGGAGCAGGAAGCCGAGGAGCAGGATGCCGGGCCAGCGCGACAGCGGCGGGAGAGCGTGGCCGCGTGCCAGCACGAAGGCGCCCAGCAGGACGCCGGCAATCGTCCAGCGCAGCCCGCCCATCAGGGCCGGCGGCATCGATTCGAGGCTCACCCTGATGCCCAGGTAGGTCGTCCCCCAGATCAAACAGACCATGACCCAGGCGATATAGGCGTAGCGGCGCTGGCGGTGTGAGGTGTCGGTCACGAACGCGTCCGTGTCCGGGCCGGACGACCGAGCCGGGGAAGAAGGCGCGGCGTCATCAGCGTTTGAGGAACCCGAAGGATCCCCCACCCAGCCAGGCACCGCCGTCAATGGTCAGGGTTTCACCGGTGATGAAGCCGGCGTGGTCGGAGACCAGATACGCGACGGCATCGGCCACTTCGCCGGGCGTGCCCAGGCGGGCGAGCGGCACCATGTCGGTGACGCGCTGCAGCGCCTCGGGAGAATTCCACAGCTGCCGCGCCGCCCCTTCTGATTCGATCGGGCCTGGCGCCACGGCATTGACCCGGATCCGGTGCCGCGCCCATTCGACCGCGAGCGTCTGGGTCATCGACCTCACGCCCGCCCTGGCAGCCGCCGAATGGACGGTCCCGGCGCTTCCGGTCCACACATAGTTGGCCAGGATGGAGACGATCGAGCCGCCGCCGCCCCTGGCAATCATGTGGCGCCCGACCGCGCGCGCGCAGTAGAAGCTGCCGTTCAGGGCGCTGCCGACGACGGCGTCCCAGCCGCTGGTGGACAGGTCTTCGGCCGGGCAGACGAAATTCCCGGCGGCGTTGTTGATCAGAATGTCGATCCGGCCGAAGTGACGGGTCACCCGCGTCACCATCTCGGCGACCTGCTCGGGCTTGCGCACGTCGAGCTGGATTGCCTGCGGATCGAGGCCGGCGTGGCGCAACTCGGCGGTGCCGCGTTCGAGGTGGGCGGCGTTGCGGCTGCCGATGGCGACGAGCGCGCCGAGCGCGCCGAGTCGCGCGGCAATCGCCAGGCCGAGACCGGTGCCTCCGCCGGTGACGACGGCGACGCGATTCGAGAGCAGCCCGGGAGCAAACATCGCCTCAGATTACCGGTGCGTGCCCACGATGTCCACGCCGGACCGCGCGGCGCGCGGGGAAGACGCTTATAATCCCGCGAAGTGGCAGACCTTCCCATCGCCGCGGCCGCCGCGCCGCCGGAGGCGTTCGCCCGGCTCTTCGAGTCGGTGCACGAGGGCGTCTATATCGGGACGCTGTCGAGCGACACCGCGCGCACCCTGTCGGCGAACCCGTATCTGAAGCTGATGTTCGGGCATGCCTCGGAAACGCCGCAGGACGAAGTGCGCCCGTTCGATCCCGATCGCTTCGTCGATCCCCAGGCGCGCGCCGGTTTCCTCGAGCGGCTGGGGCGCGACGGCGCCATCACCGACTACCTGCTGCGGCTGCGCCGCGCCGACCGCAGCCCGATCTGGGTTGAAGTCACCGCGCACGCCGAGCCGGCGGGCGCCGGCATCCGCATCGAGGCGCTGATGCGGGACGTCAGCGAGCGCAAGCGCCTGGAAGATCAGGCCCGCGACCTCTACCACCAGCTGCTGCAGGCCGAGAAGCTCGCCGCGCTCGGGCAGACGATTTCCGGCGTCGCCCACGAGCTCAACAATCCGCTCGCCACCATCCTCACCTGGGCCGAGCGGCTCGCCCAGCGGTCGGTCGACGAACAGACCCGCCGCGGGCTGGAGACCATCCTCAGCGAGTCCGAGCGGGCCGCGAAAATCGTCCGCAACCTGCTGACCTTCGCGCGCAAGCGCCACACCACGCGCGCCATGGTCGACCTCAATCAGGTGGTGCGCGAAACGCTGGCGCTGCGCTCCTACGAACAGCGGCTCAGCAACGTCAACACCATCGAGGCGCTGGCCTCAGGCTTACCGCTGGTGTTCTCGGACCCGCACCAGCTCCAGCAGGTCCTGCTCAACCTCATCATCAACGCCGAGCAGGCGATGATCGGGGCGAACGGCCGTGGCACGCTGATCCTGCGCTCCTGGCACGACGCCGACCGCGACGCCGTCATTCTCGAGGTCAACGACGACGGGCCGGGGGTGCCGGACGACGTGCAGCCGCGCATCTTCGATCCCTTTTTCACGACCAAGGAGGTCGGCAAGGGCACCGGCCTGGGGCTGACGGTGGCCTACGCCATTGTCCAGGAGCACGGCGGCCGGATTGCGCTGCGCTCGGAGCCGGGGCGCGGCGCGTCCTTTCACATCGAGCTGCCGGTCGGCGTCGGGCCGCTGAAACCGGCGCTCCCCCGTCCCCCGGATCAGGGATCGCTGTCGGACGATGTCGGCGCCGGGGCGGCGGTGCTGGTGGTGGAAGACGAAGCGGCGCTCGGCGCGGCGGTGGCGGAAGCGCTGGCCGATGCCGGGTTCGTCGTCGATCGGGCGGGCGACGGCGTCGAGGCGCTCGAGCGGGTACGCGACCGGGCCTATGACCTGATCGTCTGCGACCTCAAGATGCCGCGGCTCGACGGCACGGCGTTTTATCGCGAGCTCGAACGCATGGACCCGGCGATGACCGGCCGCGTGCTGTTCGTGACCGGCGACGTCGCGGGGACGGAGGCGGAGCGCTTCCTCGAGGAGACGGCCTGCCGATGGCTCGCCAAGCCGTTCCGCCTCAAGGACCTGCTGCGCGTGGCGCGCGAAATGCTCGTCTGATGCCGGTGATCAGCGCGCGGCTGCGACCGCGCCGACGGCCGCGGGCCGAGGCGACGCCGCCCGCCGCCGCACCGGCGCCGGCACTTCCGGCGCGCGGTACTGCAGCACCACGCCGGGCCCCTGCGGCAGATCGGCCTTGGCCATGCGCCGGCGGCGGATGGTGGCCTGGAACGAGAGAATCGCCGGGCTCATCGGCGCCTCGGCGAAGCACTCGGCGCCAAGCGCCTTCTTCAGCCGCTGCACCGCGCGGGCGTGCAGCTGCGACACCCGCGACTCGTTGACGCCAATCTCCGCCCCGATTTCCTTCATCGTCGCTTCCGCGTAGTAATAGAGCGCGATCACCCGGCGCTCGCGCGGCGGCAGCGAGGCGATCGCGGCGCGCATGCGGTCGCGTACTTCCTGCTGTTCGTAGGCCTTGTCGGGCGTCGGCGGCTCGCAGGGGACGAGGACCGCGGGAAGCGAGGCGTGGTCGACGTGCTCACCGGCCGACATCGGCGACGTCGACTCGATGGTGTGAATGCGGACGATGGTGCGGCCGAGCCGCGCCTCGTCGGAACCAACCCGCTTGGCCAGGTCGGCGAGCGAGGGCTCGGCGCCGAGCTCGCGGCGCAGCGCTTCGCGCGCCGCTTCGAGCTCACGCCGCTGGCGGCGGACGCCGCGCGGCCAGGCGTCGCGGCGCAGCGCGTCGATCATCGCCCCGCGGACGCGCCGCTCGGCGAAGGTCTCGAACTTGATGCCGCGGGCTTCGTCGAAGCGGCAGGCGGCGTCGATGAGGCCGATCATGCCGTCCTGCACCAGGTCTCCAAGCTCGATCGAATGCGGCATCGAGGCCGCCACCCGGCGCGCCAGCGACTCCACGAATGGCAGTCCGGCGGCGATTCGGTCCTGATGATGGGCGGCAAGGGGCTGACGCTGCATGTCTCGGTTCCTCCAGAAGTGCTGGCTGCCACAACGGCAGACCTGCCACCCCAACCGCAACGGGAGTACCAGACGCGAAGCGATGAAAAGACGAACCTGGCCCGCGAACGAAATCCAATCGTAAATACTTGATTCTCAACAACTTAAAGCGTGAAGCGGTGTGAAGGTGTGCGCAGGAACGCGCGGAAGCGTGCCGAACGATACGTCAATATTTTGACGACAACGACCAATTGCGCCAAAACCTTGACGCTACTTGGGAGGCTTCGAATGGATGCGGACTTCGCGCGCGGTGGCCATGGCATCGAGCACGCTCGCGACCACCTGCGAGGCGCGCGCCCGCGTCATCTCGTCGCCCGCCTTGGCTTCGAGCAGCTCAGCGTTGGCCAGGATGATCCCCAGCTGGTTGTTCAGCCGGTGAAACAGCAGGCCGAGATCCGGCGGTTCGCTCACGGGCATCCTCGCGGAGTGGGCATCGGAGGCGCCCCTCATGACGCTTCTTTGCCGGTCAGCTCCCCGGCCGGGCCGGGATTCCGCCAGAGGGTATCGACGAAGATGCGAACGGATCCGCCGGCCGTACGCACGTACTCGACCTTGCCGCCGGCAATCCAGTTGTAGATCGTGCGTCGGCTCACCCCAACCATCTCGCACGCCTTCATGATCGAAATCGTCTTGCGATCGTTGATCATCGCTCTCATCGCCACGCCCGGATGAACCGGACCGGAACGGGTTACCGCATTTGAAGTTCGAGAATGTTATCGGACGGGTGGGCGCCCCGCTGTAGGCTGCCGGACGCACGCGTTGACGCCCACTTTTGCCATGCGGTCGCGACGCTCATTGACCGCCGGACCTCGGGGTGTCAAAATACCGACAATCTGCCTCCATGGCTGAAGATCCCAAGCATCTATTGATCGTGGACGACGAGGCCGCATTGCGCGAGGCCATCGCCGAGCGTCTGGTGGATCACGGCTTCGTGGTCGAGCAGGCCGGCAGCGGGGAAGCGGCGCTGCAGCGCCTGGCCGAGTTCGCCTTCGACATCCTCATCACCGATCTCCGGCTGCCGGGCATCGACGGGCGCCAGGTCGTCGACGCGGCGCTCGAGCGCTACCCGGAGATCATCCCGATCGTCATCACCGGCTACGGCACGGTCAAGGACGCGGTCGAGGCCATCAAGCAGGGAGCCGCCGACTTCATCACCAAGCCGTTCCAGTTCGATGCCCTCCTCCACGTGGTCCGTTCGGCACTCGAGCAGCGGCGGCTCAAGTCCGAGAACGCGTATCTCCGCT
>JBDTOB010000185.1:0-5865 GCA_039933435.1 Acidobacteriota bacterium
CCCGGGTTTCCTCTTCGTCCGAGTCGCAGAACAGCTTCACGCCCGAGGGCAGGGTCATGACCCATGTCGTCCAGGTGACGCCGTCCCACCTCAGCGTCAGCAGCGTCCGCGATTTCAGGGTGGCGGCATCGAAGCCCCCGGCATCGTCTGCCAGCACGCGGGTGATCAGATCGTCGAGCGGGATGGGATCGCGTGGAATGCGGAGCGGGTAGATGCCCTCGCGCGTGCGGAACTGCTTGACCCGATCCTCGAGTGCTTCGAGGACGCGGAGACGCAGATGTCGCGGCGGCAGCATGCGACGAGTGTATCCCGCCGCCCGGGAGCAGCCTCCCCGCGAACGGAACCTGGTAGAACCGAACCCCGTAGAACCGAACCTTGTAGAACCGAACCTTGTAGAACCGAACCTTGTAGAACCGAACCCGGTAGAACCCCGTAGAACCGAACCCCGCTGAACCGAACCCCGCGGAACCCGGTAGAACCCCGCGGAACCCCGTGGAACCCTTGATTAAGCGACCGTGCTGGCGGTTCCGCCGACGGCGTCTTTGGCCAGGCGCTCGTCCTCGTCTTCCTGCTGGCGCGCCCGTTCGGCGCGACGGCGGCGGGCGAGCAGGCGCTCCGCTGGGGAGACACCCGACAGCAGCCGGATGGCCACCTGATATGCGAGGCTGAGACCGGCCAGGACCGGCCAGTAGGGCTGCTGCGCCGCCAGGGCGACGAGCATCGCGAGCAGGCCGACGAGGAGGATGTCGCCGGCCGCCAGGATGACCCGGCGAAGGGCGCGCCGGCGCAGCTCCTCGGGGTCCAGATCCAGCTTCAGCCGCAGGGCGAACGGCACCGCCGCATCTTTGGATTCTTTCGACGGCGCCAGGGCCAGGGCATCGGCCGGCACCGTGTAGTACTCGGCGAACTCAGCCGCGGTGTCGTCGGGATCCAGTCCGATCGCGGCGGCATACGAGCGGATGAAGGCCCGGTTGTACATGCCGCCCGGCCACCGCCCGCAGTCCCCCTTCTCGAGCCCCGCGAAGAGCGAGCCGCCAACCTTGGTGGCCGCGGCGATCTGGTCGAGCGTGACCCGCTGCTTTTCGCGCTGCCGCCGCAGCCGTTCTCCGAATGCGCGTCGCTCGTTGATCACCCTTCGTCCTCGTGGATTCTGGCCGTCACCAGCCAGTCGCTGCTGACGTGATCGTGGGGTAACCGGCTGGAATGGGCGGGCCGGTTCGTCAATCGGTATGTCGCCCGGGCGGCGACGAAGGCCGCGGCACCGAGGGCAAGGATCCAGAACTTCAACGTGATGCGCACTCCGGCTGTGAAGGCGACAGTTGGCCCGACGCCGTGCAAATCCGATTCCTGCCGACGCGCCCGACTTGTCGTCGCGAACCGCGACCGCGGACCTCATCAGCTGCCCGAACGTCTGGTTCCGCTGCGGTAACTATTACCAGATACACTGCGTCAGAAACCGCCCTCGCGGGTTGTCCGGCGAAAAAGAAACGGTTACTGATCGGCGCGATGGTCTGATTATGATCCAGGACGCGCCAAACGCAGCCACTGAGTCGGCCTCGCGATAAAAAAAATCAGGGCGTGATGTATCAGCAGGTTGGCTGGGCCACCAACGCCGCTGCCCGCCGGCTGACCCGCTATCCCGCTTCGACCTCGTCGTCGTCCGGCACCCGCGAGTCCACGGGGGCGGGCGCGTGGGCCGGGTCGGGGGCGGCGCTGGCGAGGAGGCAGTCCGCCAGATAGGCATGGGCGGGGGCATCGGCCCTGGCGAGAAGGGCATCGAGCGGAGACGTCGGCACACGCGACTCGCGCACCTGCATCGAGGGGTAGCTGCCGTCGGTGCGCCGCGGTGCGTAGCGGCACCAGAACCCGAGGTGCCACAGCAGGAACTCACGGATCCGGGTGGTGGCGTACTCGTCCTCCCCCCAGTGCGCCTTCGCCAGTGCGGTGTAGCGCTGGTAGATGGCCAGCCGATCCTCGGGGGTCATGTCGCGATCCCCCTCGACCGCTTCCCGGAAGATCCATGGCTTGATCAGGGCGCCGCGGGCGATCATCACCCCTGCGCATCGCGAGCGCTCGAGGCCGGCGCGGATCTCGTGTGCAAAGAGCAGGTCGCCGTTTCCGATCACCGGCACGGCGACGGCCGCGGCCACTTCGCCGATCGCGTCCCAGTCCGCGGCGGTCGTGTAGCGCGCCTGGCGGGTCCGGCCGTGCACGAAGATCGCGTCCGCGCCGCTGTCCACCGCGGCGGCCGCCACCTCGAGATAGTTGCGCGCCTTGTCGTTCCACCCGAGCCGGATCTTCACCGTCACCGGGGTGTCCGGCACGCTCGCCTTCATCGCCGAGACGATGCGGCCGATGCGGGCGGGCTGCCGCCCCAGCGCCGCGCCCAGGCCCTTGCGGGTGAAATGATCGATCGGGCACCCCAGGTTGACGTCCACCAGCTGTGCCCCGCGCGAGGCGACCAGCGCCGCGGCCCACGCCATTTCCTCCGGGTCGTTGCCCGCCAGCTGCACGCCGAAGCAGGGTTCGTCCGGCGCCTTGCGGATCAGCGCGAACTCGCCGCGTCGGCGCTGCTTGAGCTTTCGCGCCACCGTCATCTCGCTCATGGTCACGCGCGCCCCGAGCTCGACGCAGAGCTGGCGGTAGGGCAGGTTCGAGCCCTTGGTCATCGGCGCCATGACGACGGCGCCTTGCAGGAAGTCGGTGTGGCTCACAGGTCTCCGCGGCGCCAGCCGCCGTGATTGCCGTCCCCGTGTTTCCGGGCGAGGAACAGCGTGTGTTTCGGCCCGCCTTTCGCCAGCCGCCCGCGCACCCGCTCCACGCTCACGGTGAACCCGGCGTAGCGCAGCCGCTGCTCGAAGCGGCGGTCTTCCCAGGCGGACCAGATCGCGAGGACTCCATCCGGCTTCAGGGCGTCCCGCGCCGCCGCCAGCCCGCGGTCGTCGTAGAGCCCCGCGTTGCCGGACGCGGTGAAGGCATCCGGCCCGTTATCGACGTCGAGCAGCGCCGCGTCGAAGGCTGCCGTCGCCGAGTGCAGCAGCCCGCCGACATCCCCGATCGTGATCGTGACCCGGGGATCCCGAAGCGGATGTCCGGCGAGTGCGCCGAGCGGCCCCGTGTTCCAGTCGACCACGGCCGGGACGAGCTCGGCGACAACGACGGCGGCGTCGGCGGGCAGGAGATCGAGCGCGGCGCGGAGCGTGAAGCCCATGCCGAGGCCGCCGACGAGCACCGAGCCGCCGCCGAGATCCGCGCCGGCCAGCCCCAGCGTCGCCAGCGCCTGCTCGGAGCCGTGCATGCGGCTCGACATCAGGCTTTTGCCGTTGGCCATGATGACGTACTCGCGGTCGTGCCGCGTCAGCGTCAGACGCGTGCCGTCGGGCGCAAGCGTTTCCCCGAGCAGCTCCCACGGCTTCATGACCCCCCGCCGCCGCGGCGTCCGCTCTCCATCCTCTTCAGTCTAGCCCCGCCCGGCACCGTGGTTGCGTGCCTAACCTTCCTCCGCCCCGCTCGTCTAACTCCCTGGATGACGCAAACGGATGCCGCCACCGTCGCGCTGGCCCGCGACGGCAACAGCGACGCCTTCCGCGCCCTGGTGGAGCGCCACGGCCGGGCTGTCTACCGGGTCGCGCACGGCATCACCGGCAACGCGAGCGACGCCGAGGACGTCGTCCAGGAGACGTTCATCCGGGCCTACAAGCAGCTCGGACGGTTCGAATCCCGGGCGAACTTCGGGACCTGGATCCACCGGATCGCGGTCAACTGCGCGATCGACCTCATCCGATCGAAGCGCGGGCGCGAGTCGGGGGAGGACAGTGCCGACCTCGAACGGCGCGGCATCGCGCCAGTGACCAATCGCGGCGTCGTCGCATCGCCGGAGCGGCTGCTGCTCAGCGCCGAGCTGCAGCAGCTGATTGGAACGGCGATGGCCTCGCTCAGCCGGATGGAGCGCGCCGCCTTCGTGCTGCGGCACCTGGAAGGCCAGACCATCGAGGAGATTGCGCAGGCGCTCGGGCTCAAGACGAACGCCGCCAAGCACTCGATTTTTCGAGCGGTGAAGAAGCTGCGGACGGCGCTCGGGCCGCACGTGCCGGCGCACTGAGGACTGAGGAAGGGAATCCGGGGAACCCGACACCATGCATCCACTCGACGACGATCTCGTACTGCACTACTACGGCGAGCTGGACGGCCCGGATGAAGCGCGGCTTTCGACGCACCTCTCCGAGTGCGGCGAGTGCCAGCTTCGCTATCGAGGCCTGCAGCAGGTGCTGCTGTCGGTGAACGAGGCCTCGGTGGCCGCGTACGAGCTTCCCGACAGCTTCGAGCGGACGGTCTGGGCGCGGCTCGAGCCGGATCTGGCGCCGCGGCGGAGCGGTTGGCTGGCCGGGATCTTCGCCGCGCCGGCCCGGATGGCCTGGGCGGCTGCCGCGCTCGCCCTGATCGTGGGCGCGTTCTTCGCCGGGCGATCCACCCCGCGCCCGCCGGCACCGCTCGCCGCCGGCGTCAGCCAGGATGCCGTGCGCGAGCGGATCCTGCTCCTCGACCTCGGGGATCACCTCGACCGCTCGCAGCGGCTGCTGGTGCAGCTGGTGAGCGCCGATGGCGACCATCTATCAGGGCTGGCCGGCGAGCGTGGCCGGGCCGAGGAGCTGCTCGCCGCCAATCGCCTCTACCGCCAGGTCGCTGGCGCGGGCGGGAATGCGGCGGTCGTCGATCTGCTCGATCAGCTCGAGCGGGTTCTCGTCGAGGTGGCGGCCAGCCCCGACCGGCTGTCGCCGCGGGCGCTGAACGACGTGCAGCACCGCATCGAGGCAGGCAGCCTCCTGTTCAAGGTGCGCGTGGTGTCTTCCGATATCGAAGCGCGGCGCCGCGCCGCCATGCAGCAGACCGCGCAGCACTCGTCGCTGTGAGGCTTTTTCTGAGAGGACTGATCCATGACCATAGCGGGTGCAATGACGATGATGGCGGCCGTGCTGACCGCCGGGGCCGGCGCGGCGCAGGTGCCGGAGGGGCGCCCCGACCGGCCGGCGCTCAGCGTGGCCTTCGAGGGAGCCACCGCCACCGACGCCGCCGGCCGCGACCGCGACGCCGCCAGGCAGGCACGTGCAGGGGAGCAGCAGGCGCGCGAAGGCGAAAAGCAGGCGCGCGACGGCGAGCGGCAGGCCCGCGAACGCGGACGCGAAGACCAGTTGTTCGAGCAGGCGTCGAGCCAGATGGATGCCGGCCGCTGGGACCGCGCCCTGGAACTGTTCACGCGCGTCGCCGAGATGAAGGGGCCGCGGGCGGACGGCGCCCTCTACTGGAAGGCCTACGCCCAGGATCGCCTCGGCCAGCGCGGCGAGGCGCTGACGACCATCGCCGAACTGTCGAAGGCCTTCCCTCAGAGCCGCTACGTCAAGCAGGCCCAGGCGCTCGACATGGAGGTCCGGCGGCGGGTCGGGCAGCCGGTCAGTCCCGAGGCCCAGGGGGACGAAGACCTCAAGCTGATGGCCGTCAACGGGCTGCTCAACTCCGATCCCGAAAAGGCCCTGCCGATCCTGCAGAAGCTGCTCGAAGGCCCGGCCTCCCCCCGGCTGCGCGATCGCGCCGTGTTCGTGCTCGCGCAGAGCAATTCCGACAAGGCGCGGGCGATCCTCGCCGGGCTGGCGCGCGGCAACGCCACCCCGGAGCTGCAGAGCAAGGCGATTCAGTACCTGGGCATCATGGGCAGCGCGGAAAGCCGCGCCACGCTCAGCGAGGTCTACGGGACGACCACGGATATCGACGTCAAGCGCCGGGTGCTGCGCGCGTTCATGGTGGCGGGGGAGAAACAGCGGCTGCTGACGCTGGCCCAGACCGAGCCGAATGCCGACCTGCGCGGCGAGG
>JBDTOB010000186.1:0-5843 GCA_039933435.1 Acidobacteriota bacterium
ACCGGCTGGGGCGCCGAGTTCGCGAAGCTGTGCAACAAGCCGCTGTTCGTCTTCGATCAGGAGAAGGACGGATGGTTCGAATGGACCGGCGGCGATTGGAAATCGCGGGTCGAGACCGCGCCGACGATTACGCATCCGCACTTCACCGGCACCGGCACGCGCAAGGTCCACGACAACGGCAAGCGCGCCATCGAGGCGCTCTTCACGCAGTCGTTCGAGCGCTGACGCGATCAGGCGCGCTCGTCGAGGGCCACCCACCGCGCCAGCGCGGTTTCGATCTCGGCGGGCAGGGCCTCGATGCGCGCCAGCACGTCCTTGATGGTCTCCGCCGGCTGCTTGTAGAAGGACGCCCCCGCTGCCTCCGCCTGGAGGCGCGCCTGCTCGGCCTCGAGCGCCGCGATCCGCTCCGGCAGCACCGCCAGCTCGCGCTTCTCGTGAAACGACAGCTTCTTCTTCGACGCCCCCACCGCGATCGCGCCGGGGCGCGGCGTTGCGAGGCCGCGCGGCGCCGCCGGGGCGGTGCGGACCGGCGGCGCCGGCGCCGGCGCGGACTGCTCGGCCGCGAGATCCGACGCCGACTGGCGCAGGTAATCCTCGTAGCCGCCGACGTACTCGGTGACGCCGCCGCGGCCGTCGAACGCCAGCGTGCTGGTGACGACATTGTCGAGGAAGGTGCGGTCGTGGCTGACCAGCAGCACGGTCCCCTCGAAGCCGCCGACCAGTTCCTCGAGCAGTTCGAGCGTCTCGATGTCCAGGTCGTTGGTCGGCTCGTCGAGCACCAGCACGTTGGCCGGGCTGGCGAACAGCCGCGCCAGCAGCAGGCGGTTGCGCTCTCCGCCCGACAGCAGCTTGACCGGGGACTGGGCCCGTTCGCGCGGGAACAGGAAGTCCGCCAGGTAGCCGATCACATGCCGCGGCTCGCCGTTGGCGATCACCGTGTCGTTGCCGTTGTTGACGGTGTCGGCGACGGTCCGCTCGGGATCGAGCTGCTCGCGCTGCTGGTCGTAATACGCCACCTGCAGGCGGCTGCCGTGCCGCACCTCGCCGGCGTCCGGCGCCATCTCCCCCACCAGCATCCGCAGCAGCGTCGTCTTGCCCGATCCATTCGGGCCAATCAGGCCGACGCGATCGCCGCGCAGGATCCGCTGCGAGTAGTCGCGGATCACGGTGACGCCGCCGAGCGTCTTGGCGACGCGGTCGGCATGGAACACCAGCCGTCCCGACGCCTCGGTCGCGTCGAGGTTCATCCGCACGTTGCCGGCCTGCGCCCGGTAGTCGGCCCGCTGCTGGCGCAGCGCCATCAGGTCGCGGACCCGTCCCTCGTTGCGCGTCCGGCGGGCCTTGACGCCCTGGCGCAGCCAGGCTTCCTCCTTCTCGAGCTTCTTGTCGAGCCTGTTCAGCTCGCCCGCCTCGGCGTTGAGGGCATCCGCCTTCTTGTCGAGGTACTGCGGATAGCTGCCCGGCCAGGAGGTCAGGCGTCCGCGATCGAGCTCGACGATCCGGGTCGCGAGCGAGCTCAGGAACGCGCGATCGTGGGTGACGAACAGCAGCGCCCCGGTGAAACCGCGCAGGTAGTCCTCCAGCCATCGAATCGCTTCGATGTCGAGGTGGTTGGTCGGCTCGTCGAGCAGCAGCAGATCCGGTTCCGACACCAGCGCCTTGCCGAGCAGCGCCCGCCGACGCCAGCCGCCCGACAGCTCCCCCATCGGCCGATCCGCCGGCAGCGCGAGGCGGGAGACGACGGTCTCGACTTTCTGCTCGAGCCGCCAGCCGTCGCGCTCCTCGAGCTCGTGCTGCGCATCGCCCAGCCGCTCGAGCGCCGCCGCATCGTCGATGTGCTCCGCCACCCGCTGCGCGGCGCGGTGGTAGCGGGCGACGACTTCGCCGAGATCGCCCAGCCCGCTGGCCACCTCTTCGAAGACCGTCCGGTCCGCTGACCCGGGCACTTCCTGTTCGAGCCGCGCGATGCGCACGCCGGGGCTGCGCCAGACGGTTCCGGCATCCGGCGGAATCTCGCCCGCGATCACTTTCAGCAGGCTGGACTTGCCGGTGCCGTTCCGGCCGATGAGCGCAATCCGCTCGCCCGGCTCGATGCGCAGGTCCGCCGATGCGAACAGCGGCAGGTGTCCGAACGCCAGGTGGACCGCCTCCAGGGTGATGATCGGCACGGGTTACAGCAGCCTCTTCGCCAGCACCGCCCAGACGCCGTGCGCGAGCCGGCGGCGGTCGTGGCGGGCAATGTCGCCGCACCAGAATTCGCCGGTCACCACCTCGCACGACGCGGGGACGTCGCCGAGCGTCAGCGGACGCTTGTGCTCGGCCAGATACCGCGCCCGCGTCTCGTCGCCCGGCGCGGCGGTGTTGACGATGACGACGTCGATGGGACGGCCGATGGCCGATTCGATCTGCCGGATCGCATCCCCGGCGGTGAAGTCCCACATCCCTTCGGTCAGCAGATTGGTGACGAAGATCACCGGTCCGTGCATCTGCTGGATCGCCTCGCGGGCGCCGCGCACCAGGAAAATCGGCATCAGGCTGGTATAGAAGGAGCCCGGCCCGATGATCGCGGCATCGAAGCGCGGGATCTCCCCGGCCGCCGCGGGGTGCAGCCCGACGTCGGGCTCCAGCCACAGCCGGACGATGGGGTTGCCGTCGACCTGGCCGGCATCCACTTCGGCTTCGCCGCGGGTGCGGGTGCCGTCGGCGTACTCGGCGCAGATGCGCGCCGGTTCGATGGTCACCGGCCAGACCCGCCCCGCGCACTCGAGCAGCGCCCGCAGCCCGTCGACCGCGGCGAGGAAGTCGCCGCTGTGCTGCTCCATCATCGAGAGCAGGAGGTTGCCGCCGGTATGGCCCCGGAGGCGGGCGTGCTCGAGCATCGGCAGCCGCGCCAGCAGCACCCGCCGCGCGTTCTTCTCATTGCGGGCGAGCGCCAGGGCGCACTTGAGGACGTCCCCCGGCGGCAGGACGCCGAGCTCGTCGCGCAGCTGCCCGGAGCTGCCGCCGCTGTCGAACATCGTGACCACCGCGTTCAGGCTCAGCCAGGGATTGGCCTTGAGCCCGCCGAGCAGGCTGGGCAGGCCGGTCCCGCCCCCGAAGCACCCCACGTTCAAGTGTCGCAGCTGCATCAATCCACCATTATCCCACGCGCGCCGGGCGCGGAGGGCGCGGCGCCGGCCAGTACTCGCACATAATGATCCGATGGATGCTGCTTCGCTGTCGCCCGACGAACACCGCGCGCTCGCCGGTTTGACCACCGATCTCACCCGGGTGTTCGGCGCCGGGCTGGAGGCGGTCGCGGCCTACGGCCTGCACCACCCGTCGCCGCCGCCGCGGCCCGTCCACGCCATCGCCCTCGTCGAACGGCTGTCCTTCGATGACCTGGCCCGCTGTGCGCCGCTGGTGACGGCGTGGCGCCGCGCCGGGCTGGCGGTGCCACTCATCCTCGAGCGCGAGGAGTTCCTCCGCACCCTTGACGTCTTTCCGCTCGAGTACGGCGACATCATCGCGCATCATGTGCTGGTCGCCGGGCGGGACTTCTTCGCCGAGGCGCGGGTCGCGCCCGAGGACGTGCGGCGCGCCTGCGAGCTGGCCGCCAAGAGCCATTTGATCCACCTGCGCGAAGGGTTCCTGGAGGCTGGCGGCGAGCCGCGGGCCACAGCGCGTCTGATTGCCGCCTCGGCCGCGCCGTTGAGGGCGCTGCTGGCGAACATCGCCCGACTGGCGGCCGGCCCCGGCGCCGACGTGGCGGACACCGCCGAGCGCCAGATCGGCATTCCGGCGGCCGTGGTCCGCGAGGTGCTGGCCAGCGGCGCCGGGCAGGACAGCAGCATCGCCGAGCCGAGCGCCCTGCTCGGGCGCTACATCGACGCCGCCGAACGCATGTGGGAGTTCGTGGACACGTGGCAGGGCCGGGCATGAGCCGCCGTCCGCCGCGGCTCATCGGCGTCCTGGCGGTGCTGCTGGCGGCGACGGCCGCGGGCGCGCAGCCGGCGCCGCCCGTGCTCGACGCGCCGGTCAATGATTTCGCTCACGTCATCGACGCGCCCAGCGCCGCGGCCATCGCGCAGCGCATCCGCGCGCTGCAGGCGGCCTCAGGCGACGTTGTCGTGGTCGCGACGGTGCCGACCTTTCAGCCCTACGGCGACATCCGCGAGTACGCCGGCAGGATGTTCCTCAACGGCGGCCGGGGGGTCGGGCAGAAGGGCAAGGACAACGGGCTGCTGATCGTGGTGGCGGTCCAGGATCGCCGCGTCGACGTCGAGGTCGGCTACGATCTCGAGGCGTTCGTCACCGACGGCTTCGCCGGCGAGACCATCCGCGAGGTGATGACTCCAGAGTTCCGCGGCGGCAATTACGGCGCCGGGCTGCTCGCCGGCACGACGCGGATCATCAACCGCATCGCCGACCGGCGCGGGGTGACGCTGCAGGACGTGCCGCGGGACGCGGCCCCGGTGCGCAGCGCCCCAAAGCTGTCGATCGGCGTGATGCTGTTCTGGATCGTCGTCGCCATCCTGTTGAGCCGCCGCCGAGGGCGGCGGCGGCGCTTCTGGGGCGGCGGCCCGTGGAGCGGCTGGAGCAGCGGCATCGGGCCGTTCGGCGGCGGCGGGGGCTTTGGCGGCGGCTTCGGCGGCTTCGGCGGCGGCGGGGGTGGGGGTGGCGGCTTCGGCGGCTTCGGCGGCGGACGCAGCGGCGGCGGCGGCGCGTCGGGAGG
Organism: Acidobacteriota bacterium; assembly: GCA_039933435.1. Classification (GTDB taxonomy): domain Bacteria; phylum Acidobacteriota; class Vicinamibacteria; order Vicinamibacterales; family 2-12-FULL-66-21; genus JALZOC01. The sequence goes on from JBDTOB010000186.1 coordinate 4,715, forward strand.
CTGGTAGTACACTGACGGGGACCGGTGCCGGCAGACCGGCAGACACAGAAGGCGAGAAGGTCATGACACGATTTCGATTCGCGCAGACGGCGGTGGTGGCCCTGATGGCCGTTGCCGTCTCAGGGTGCTCGTACAACAAGTTCGCGACGCAGGAAGAAGGCATCAAGGCGCAGTGGGCGCAGGTACAGAACCAGCTGCAGCGGCGCAATGACCTGATCCCGAACCTGGTCGAGACCGTGAAGGGATACGCCGCCCACGAGGCCGGCATCTTCAAGGACATCGCCGAGGCGCGCTCGCGGCTGCTGGGCGCGAAGAACCCGGAAGAGACCATCCAGGCCGCCAACCAGCAGACCTCGGCCCTCGGGCGGCTGCTTGCCGTGGTCGAGAACTATCCGAACCTCAAGGCGGATGCGCAGTTCCTGCGGCTCCAGGACGAGCTCGCCGGCACCGAGAACCGGCTGGCCACCGAGCGCATGCGCTACAACGAGCTGGTGCGCGACTACAACGCGCAGCGGGCCCGCTTCCCCTCGAATCTGACCGCCAAGATGTTCAAGTTCAAGGAATATCCCTACTGGGAGGTCCCGGCCGAGGCCCGCCAGGTCCCCAAGGTGACGTTCGGCCAGTAAGGAAGCGGAGGGGACATGACCATCGTCGACGGGCTCCTTCCGGAATACGACCACGAAATGGCCACCGCCCGGCGGCTGCTGACCCGGGTCCCCGAGGCGGATCTCGCCTGGAAGCCGCACGACAAGTCGATGGGGCTCGGCCAGCTGGCGGCCCACATCGCCACGCTGCCGGTGTGGTGCTCGATGGTCATCGCCCAGCCGCAGTTCGATTTCGCGGCCTCGACCGAGGACTGGCGGCCGCAGACGCCGGCGTCGGTCGCCGAGGTGCTGCACCGCTTCGATGCCGCGGTCGGCGCCGGCCGCAGCGCGCTCTCGGGGGCCTCGGACGCCGAGATGCTGGCGCCCTGGACGCTTCGGCAGGGGGCGCACGCGATCTTCACGATGCCGCGCGTCTCGACGATCCGGTCGTTCGTCCTCAATCACCTCATCCACCATCGCGGGCAGCTGAGCGTCTACCTGCGGCTGCGGGACGTGCCGGTGCCGTCGATTTACGGCCCGACCGC
>JBDTOB010000187.1:0-5820 GCA_039933435.1 Acidobacteriota bacterium
CTCGCCATGTCCAGCCCTGCGATCGACGACCACCCGGAAGCCCCCCTCTTCTCCGACGGCCTCGGCGAGCGCGTGGTCGCGGCCGACGGCGCCACCGGCGAGCTGCTGCAGATTCTGCGGCTCCGCACCGCGCTCACCGCGGTGCCGTCGTTCGAGTTCGCGCTGCGCGAGCGGGTCGCGCGGCTGGCGAACTTCCGCCACGGCTACTACGCGCGCGTCCGGCGCGTCGACCGCGGCATGGGGCCGGCTTCGTCGCTCGCCATCGTCTCGGATCACCTCGAAGGCACCCGGCTCTCCGACATCCTTCGCGTTGCCCACGAGCGCCAGCTGGAGCTCGACATCAACGCCGCGCTCTGCCTCATTCGTCAGCTCGCGCCGGCGGTGGCGGTGCTGCACGAGAACGCCCGCGACGTCGCCCACGGCCTGATCGCGCCCGAGCGGCTGCTGGTCGCCCCCAACGGCCGCCTGGTGATCGTCGAACACGTGCTCGGCGCCGCCATCGAACAGCTCCAGTACGGCCGGGATCGGCTCTGGCAGGAGTTCCGGGTGGCGATGCCGCCGAGCGCCGGGCTGCCGCGCTTCGATCACCGCGCCGACGTCACCGGCCTTGGTCTCGTCGCGCTGGCGTTGATTCTTGGCCGTCCGCTCGCCGCTGACGAGTATCCGCTGCGCATCCCGGCGCTGCTCGAGTCGGCGCGCGAGCGTTCCGCGCTTGGCGACGAGCGGCCGCTCTCGGCGCCGCTCCGGGCCTGGCTCGCGCGCACGCTGCAGCTCGACGTCCGCCGCGCGTTCGCCTCGGCGCCGGAAGCCGCGGCGGCGCTCGAGGAACTGGCCTCGGACGACACCATGTACGTCGCCGCGCCCGTCGCGCTCGAGACCTTCCTGTCGCGCTACATCGCTTCGCTGCTCGAGCCGCCGCTCCAGGCGCCGCCGCAGCCCGCCGCCGCGATAGCGGTGGCCCCGGCGGTCGCAGTCGCGGTGCCGTCCCCCGTTCCGCCTGCCGTACCTTCGCACCAGCCTGCACATCAGGAGCTGCCCGCGGACCTGGCCTACCTGGCACCCGCGCCGGCCGTTCCGGCGCCCGTAGCGGCGGTGACCGCCGCGGCGTCCATGGCGAACGCCATCCTCGCCACCGTGGACGACGGCGACTTCCTGGAAGAGGAAGACGAGGAAGAAGCAGCGAACGAGGCCCACGCGGCCTTCGACGAGGCCTCCCACGCGGATGCGCCCCGCACGCTCTTCAATCCCGAGGCGCCGTTCACGGCGCAGCCGGTCCAGGCGAAGAGCGCCCCTCGTGGGCCGCGCCGCCGCATGGGACTGGCGATTGCCGCGGCGGTGGTGGTGGCGCTCGCCACCGCCGGCTTCGCCGGCTTCAGGGCCTACGGCCGGAGCTCGGCCGCGCCCGCGCTCGGCGCGCTCAACGTCCAGTCGAATCCGGCCGAGGTCCCGGTCTACGTGGACGGGATCGCCCGCGGCCGCACCCCCGTGCGCCTGACGCTGGCCGCCGGCGCCCACATTCTCGAGCTCCGCGGCAGCGGCGTGCCGCGGGTCATTCCGCTCAACGTCGGCGCCGGCGCGGAGGTCTCGCAGTACCTCGAGTTCGCCGAGGCGCCGCTCACCGGGCAGCTGGCGGTGCAGTCGGATCCCGCCGGGGCCACGGTCGTCGTCGACGGCGTCGTACGCGGCGTCGCGCCGCTCACCGTCTCGGAGCTGTTGCCGGGGGACCATCAGGTCGAGCTGCGCTCCGAAGGCGCCAGCGCGCGCCACACCGTGGCCGTACAGGCGGGCGGCACCGCCTCGCTGCTGGCACCGCTCGGCGCCGCGCCCGGCGGCCCGGTCTCGGGATGGGTCGCCGTCAAGGCTCCCTTCACGCTCGAGATTCGCGAGCAGGGGCGTCTGCTCGGCAACACCGACACCGACCGCATCATGATGGCCTCCGGACGGCACGAGCTCGAGCTCGTGAGCGACGCCATCGGTTACCGCTCGACCCGCGTCGTCACCGTCGCGCCCGGCAAGGTCTCGTCGCTGTCGCTCGACCTGCCCCAGGGGGCGGTCAACCTCAATGCCTCGCCCTGGGCCGAGGTCTGGCTCGACGGGAAGCGCGTCGGGGAGACGCCGATCGGCAACCTCGCGGTGCCGATCGGGCCGCACGAGATCGTGTTCAAGCATCCGCAGTTCGGCGAGAAGCGGCACGCCATCGCGGTCACGCAGGGCGCGCCGGTGCGGCTCAGCGTCAGCATGAAGTGAGGCCGGATGTTCCGGCGGCCGGCGCCGCGCCGGCCGGAAATGGCAGTCTGGACAAGAGCACGAGGAACGCACCATGAAGAATCGCATCCTGACCACGCTGGGCCTCGCGGTCTGCCTCGGCGGCGTGTCCCTGGCGCAGCAGGGCAGCCCCCTGTCGGCCGCCCGTGACCTCTACGCCTCGGCGCGCTACGACGAAGCGCTGACCGTGCTCGACGGGATGACGATGGGCGCGGAGGCGCTCGATCGGCGCTCGATCGAGCAGTACCGCTCGCTGTGCCTGCTGGCGCTCGGCCGCGGCACCGAAGCCGAAAGCGCCATCGCCGCCGTCGTCACCGCCGATCCGCTGTTCGTGCCTGGCGAGTCGGAGGCGTCGCCGCGGGTGCGGAGCGCGTTCAGCGAGGTCCGTCAGCGTCTCCTGCCAGAGATTGCCGCCTCGCGCTACACCGCGGCCAAGGCCGCGTTCGATCGCAAGGACTTCGTCACCGCCGAGTCGGCCTTCCGCGAGCTGATGGCGCTGCTCGACGACCGCCAGATGGGCAATCGCCTTGGCGACCTCCGGGTCCTGGCCTCCGGCTTCCTCGACCTCAGCACCGCCGCCGCGGCGCCGCCGCCCGAACCGGTGAAGCCGGCGGCCCCAGCCGTGGCGGAGCGTCCGGCCGCGCCGGCGCTCGATCCCAATCACATCTGGACCGGCGACGAGCCGGGCGTGGCCGCGCCGACGATGGTGAAGCAGGACGTGCCGCGCGTGCCGTCCTCGATCACCAGCCAGATGCGCGACCGCGGCATGCTCGAGCTTGTCATCGACGAGCAGGGACGCGTCGTGTCCATCACGCTGCGATCCTCGGTGCACCCGGTGTACGACCCGCTGCTGATGGCGTCCGCGCGTCAGTGGCGCTACAGCCCGGCGACCGTGGGGGGTGTGCCGGTCAAGTTCCGCAAGCTCGTCCAGATTACGGTGTCGCGCTAGCGTCACCATAAGAAGAGAGCGGGCGCCCGCGATGAGCCGGCGCTGACCGCCCGGTTGGTCGTGCCTGGCGCCCCGCGTCTGGACGGGATTACTGCAGGGGGCGTGTAAATTTGCGGATCGGCTGACCTCCCTACGGCTCATCCATGGGCCTGCGGCCGACAGAAGAGCGGCGGTTTTCAGTAATATTCCCGGATATTTCACGCGCGGCGGCGATGGCAGGATTGTCGCAATTGTCACCGTCGTGACCAGCCACGACTCTCAGCTCTCACTCACGGATCTCGGCTCGAGCGGTATCGCGGTGCATCACGCCGAGGCGGTGACCATCGTGCGCGAACTGATGCGCCGCGCCTCCGATGGCGAACTGCCGGGCGTGCCGTCGGCGCAGGTGATCAGGCTGCACGCCTCCGGAGAGATTTCGGTCGAAGGCCCGATCGCGACCGACGACCGCGCGGTCGTCCGAGCGGCCACTCTCTTACAGGCGCTGCTGCCGGGCTTCGATGCCCCCGCGGAGCTGCGGGTCCCTGGAGCGCTGCGGCTGGTCATTGCCCGGGCGCTGGGCACCGTCGATCTGCCTCCGTACGCCTCGCTCCAGGATTTCGCCGGCGCCCTCGAGCGCTTTGCGTCCACCGAGTTGCCCCGTGTCGTGCGCGATCTCGTGGTGCGACATGCCGAAACGGCGCCGCAGGCGCCTGAGCCGGTCCAACGCGAGGCGGATGCCGTCGTGCCGGACGAACGCGATGGCTCGGCGCGCGCCGAGTCCGAGTCCGAGGCGGTCGAGCCGGCGCCGCTGCAGCGCCTGGAACCTCGCGACACGGAGCTGACCATCTCCGATATCCGCCGCGCCCGCCGCGCCACCGGCCTGACGCTGGAGCAGATCTCCGAGCGCAGCCATATCTCGCCGCGGCTGCTCGTCGAGCTCGAGTGGGGCTACATGCGGAACTGGCCCGCCTCTCCGGTGGGGCGGACCCAGCTGGTGCGCTACGCCCGTGCCGCCGGCCTCGACGACCGCATCGTCGTGCGGACGGTCTGGCCGATGCTCGAGGAGGCGGCGCGCGCGCGTCCCGTGTTGGCGCCTGATGTACCGGAGGTGGCGCTGGTGCCGTTCGTCGACGCTTTGCCACGGCCGCTGCCGGCTGTTTCTTCGACGTCCATTCCCGATCCGCCGGCGCGGCCCGCCGGCCGGCGCCGATACCTCGCGGCGCTGGCGATTCCGGCGCTGCTGGCGATAGGCATCGTCCCGGCGCTCTGGGAACGATCGATGCGCGCCCACCAGCGGGACGCCACGCATCAGACGGCCCCGGCGCCCGACACGTCCTCCGCTGCGGCACCGGCGGCGGCGACGAGGGGAGTCGTGCCACCGCAGGAGCGGCCGCGGCCGCAGCCGCCGGCTCCGGCGGCGGCGAGTGCGGGCGCCGCGGCAGCGATGGCGAACCCGGCCAGTCGCCCGGAGAACCGGGGACGGACTGACGTGGCCAGCGCCGCCGGCCCCGCGCCCGCGGCGTCGCCGGTGCGTGGTCTATCCGCCGGCCCGGCCTACTCGCCGTCGTTCGCCAGTGTCGGCACTGCGATGTTCTACCAGGCGGAGTCCGGCGACCGCAGCGCCCTGATGCGGGCGGACACCGACAGCCGTGGCGCGATCCTGCGCATCACCAGCATCGTTGACGACCGCGCCCACAATTTTCACGCCCGTCCGTCGCCCGACGGCGACCGGATTGCTTTCGACTCCGATCGCGACGGCGAGCGCGGCGTCTACGTGGCCGACGCCGACGGCACCAACGTGCGGCGGATCAGCGGCGACGGTTTCGCGGCCATCCCCAGCTGGTCGCCCGATGGGAAAACGATTGCCTTCGTCCGCGGCGAGGACGGACATCCGAAAGTCTGGAACCTCTGGACCACCGACATCGAATCGGGACAGACACGCCGCCTGACGTCGTATCGCGTCGGCGCGCCCTGGGGCGGCTCGTGGTTTCCCGATGGCCGCCGCCTCGCCTACAGCCACGAGACCGAGCTCGTCGTCCTCGACCTCGAGAGCGGCAAGCGCCGCGTCTTCCGCTCGCCCGTCGCCGGCCGCCTCGTCCGGACGCCGGCGGTGTCCCCCGACGGCCGCCGGGTGATGTTCCAGGTCTCCCGCGACGGCGCCTGGCTGCTGGACCTGCCGGAGGGCTCGATGCGCAAGGTGCTGTCCGACCCGTCGGCGGAGGAGTACACCTGGGCGCCCGACGGCCGGCGCGTCGCGTACCACAGCCGCGGCACCGGCACCTGGGGCGTCTGGGTGATGGCCCCGCGCTGACCGCGCCCGGCCGGGGTTTCTTTGAGTTCCAACCATCGAACCCGGAACCCCGAACCTGGAACCTGAACCCGGAACCCCGAACCCGGAACCCGAACCCGGAACCCCGAACCCGGAACCTGAACCCGGAACCCGGAACCCGGAACCCCGAACCCGGAACCCCGGATTGCGATAAACTCCCCTCTTCAATGAGTCGTCAGCTCTTCCTTCCGTTCCTGCTGGCGGCGGCCGCCGCGTGCCAGTCGGCGCCGGCGCCGGCGCCGGCCCATCACGCCGCCGACGTGGTGCTGCGGCGCGAGGTCGAGACCATCAGCGATCG
>JBDTOB010000188.1:0-5812 GCA_039933435.1 Acidobacteriota bacterium
CGGACGTGATGTTGCCGCCGTAGCCGCCGCAGCCGAGCGTCATCGACGGGTCGAGACCAGTCGTCAGGCCAATCGACCCCAGCGTCGTCGGCGAGTTGACTACGATCCGGAACGCCGGCTTCTTCAGCCCGAACTGGAGAATGATGTCGTCGTTGCGCGAGTGGATCGACATGGTGTGGCCCATGCCGCCGTAGCGCAGGATCTGCTTGCAGCGCTCGCAGCCTTCCCGCCAGTCCTGCACCACATAGAAGGAGAGCACCGGGCAGAGCTTCTCGATCGAAAGCGGAAAATCGCGCCCCACCCCGGCAAGCTCGGCAATCAGCACCCGCGTGGACGAGGGGACACTGATCCCGGCCTGGGCGGCAATATAGGTGGCGGGCCGCCCGACCAGCGCCGGGTTGGGCAGCCGCTGCGGCGTCACCAGGATGCGGCCGAGCGCCTCGATTTCCCCCGCCGACAGGAAATGCCCGCCGAGCGCGGCAAACTGGCGCTTGACCTCGCCGACCAGCCCGGCATCGCAGACGACCGAGTTCTCCGACGAGCACAGCACGCCGTTGTCGAAGGTCTTGCCGGTGACGATGTCGCGGACCGCCTTGGGGACGTCGGCGCTCGATTCGATGTAGGCGGGGGCGTTGCCGGGGCCGACGCCGTAGGCCGGCTTGCCGGCGCTGTAGGCAGCGCGGACCAGGCCCATGCCGCCGGTCGCCAGGATCACCGCGGTTTCCCGCGCCTTCATCAACTCCTGCGTCCCCTCGAGCGTCACCGTCGTCATCCAGTTGATCGACCCGTCGGGCGCGCCGGCGCGGCCGGCCGCTTCCTGCATGATCTCGGCAACCCGGGTGATGCAGCGCGCCGCCGACGGGTGGGGGCTGATGACGATCGGGCAGCGGGCCTTCATCGCGATGAGGATCTTGTAGATGGCGGTGGAGGTGGGGTTGGTGGAGGGGACGATGGCCGCGACCACCCCGAACGGCTCGGCGATCTCGATGACCTTGCGATCCTCGAGCCGCCGCACCACGCCGACGGTCTTCATCGGCCGGATGAACTGGTAGATTTTTTCGGAGGCGAAGAGGTTCTTCTGGACCTTGTCGGCGACGTTGCCGTAGCCGGTTTCCTCGTGGGCGAGCCGGGCGAGCGCCTCGGCCTGCGGCGTGACGGCAGCGGCCATCGCGTCGACAATCGCGTCGATCTGGGCCTGCGACAGTTCGGCGAGGACCGGCGCCGCGGCTTTCGCCCGGCGAACGAGGGTGCGGGCTTCGCTGATCGACGACAGGTCGCGATCGGTCTGGGCCGGGGGCTGAGCCATGCGTGACCGACGGGAGGATTAGGCCTTCGTCTCTTTCGGTTTGGGGAGGATCTTCTCGACCTCGGCGTGCGGGCGCGGGATGACGTGCACCGAGACCAGCTCGCCGACGCGGCGCGCGGCGGCGGCGCCGGCGTCGGTGGCGGCCTTGACGGCGCCGACATCGCCGCGGACCATCACCGTGACGAACCCCGCGCCGATGTATTCCTTGCCGACCAAAACGACGTTCGCCGCCTTGACCATGGCGTCGGCCGCTTCAATCGCGCCGATCAGCCCCTTCGTTTCGACCATTCCCAACGCTTCGAGCATGCTGGTGACCCTCTTGAACGCTTGCACGCTAACATATTGCAGTAGCGCGAACAACTGCGGTACCATCTCGCACTCGCGAGATCAACCGTAGACGGGATGATGTTCTTGATGCGCAGACGTGTTTCGATGTCGATGTGTGCGGCGGCGCTGGCCGCCCTGGCCGTCCTTCCCGCGTGCCGCCGCAAGGCGCCCGAGGAGCCGCCCGTCGCCACCCCCGAGGTCATCTTCCAGCACGACAGGGTGGCGATCGGGAGCCCGGCGAGAATCACCTACAAGTTCACCGTCGCCCAGAATGCGCCCGAGTTGATCAAGGGGGTGGACTACTGGGTGTTCTCCCACGTCCTCGACCCGACCGGCGAGCAGCTGTGGACCGACGATCACGCGCCCGTGCCGCCGACCTCGACCTGGAAGCCCGGGCAGACGGTGGAGTACACGCGCACCGTGTTCGTGCCGAACTATCCCTACATCGGCGAGGCGGTGATGCGCGTCGGCCTCTACGACCGTTCGTCGGGCCGCCGCCTGGCGTTGACCGGGACCGAGGCCAGCCGCCGGGAATACATCACCGCGAAGTTCCAGCTGCTGCCGCAGTCCGAGAACATCTTCCTGATCTACAAGGACGGCTGGCATCCGGCCGAAGTCGCACCCGACAACGCCATGCTCGAGTGGCAGTGGACCAAGAAGACGGCGACCATCTCATTCCGCAACCCGCGGAAGGATTGCCTCTTCTACCTGGACTGGGATGCGCGGGTGGATCTGTTCACGCCGCCGCAGCAGGTCTCGGTCGCGGTCAACGGTCAGCCGATCGGCACCTTTCCGGCCGACAGCCGCGACCGGAAGATGCTGACGTTCCCGATCACTGCCGCCCAGCTGGGCGCGACGGACATGGCGGAGATCGTCCTGACAGTGGACAAGACCTTTGCGCCCGGCAGCGGCGACCCGCGCGAGCTCGGCATCCGCGTCTTCCACGCCTTCGTCGAGCCGAAGTAGCCGGCGGACTGCCGGAGTCGCACCCGCATACACCTCAGCAGGCGGTTCGGGCCCCGCCTAAAACCTCGACTGTAGCGATTCTGGACAGAGGCCCCCGTCCGGTGGTAGGATGCCTTCTTCAATGAAGGTCAAGACTCCTCTCCTTCTGTCGCTCGTCGGGATGGCGCTCGCGGTCGCGCCGTCTGCGGCGTCCGCCGAGATCGTCTTCCTGACGTCAGGGCGCACCCTGTCGGTGAAGAGCCACACCACCGTGGGGGAGTCCGTGATGCTGACGCTCCGGAGCGGCGGGGAGGTGACCTGCAGCGCCGACCTGATCGAGAAAATCGAGGCGGACGAGGTCCCGTATCCGGAGCCGGCGCCGGCCAGGGCCGAGGACGCGCAGCCCCCGGACGCCAACGCACAGGCGGCCTCGCTGCTCGACGGGACGCCCTACGGCGACATCATCGCGTCGCTCTCGGAGACCCACGGGGTCGATCCGATGCTGGTGCGGGCGCTCATACAGGTCGAATCGGGCTACCGGCCGCGGGCGCGCTCGTCGCGCGGCGCCATGGGGCTGATGCAGCTGATGCCGTCCACGGCGCGCGAGTACCGGGTCCGCAACCCGTTCGAGCCGAAAGCCAATATCGAGGGGGGCATCCGCCACCTGAAATCGCTCATCGACCGGTTCGGGGTCGAGATTGCCCTGGCGGCGTACAACGCCGGCGAAGGGGCGGTTCGCAAGTTCAACGGCATTCCGCCCTATCGGGAAACGCGGAACTACGTCGCCCGCATCCTCGCCCTCGCCGGCCTCAAATAGCCGCCCCGCCGCCCTTTCCCGTCCGCCGCCGACTCCCGGCTGTCTAATCATCGAGGGTGGGGTGGCGTCCAGCCTGTTGTATAATTTTCCCACTGATCGGCCGATAATGTCCTTGCAGACAAGATCTTGCGCCGAAACGAAGGAGTCTCCCCACTAAGGTTCATGGAGTTCCGCTGCAGGCTCGGCACACCGGGCGGCGACGTCATCGAAGGGGTGTACGTCGCGGACAGCGAAGCGCGCCTCAGGCGCGACTTCGAGGAAAAGGGCCTGTACGTGCTGGCGATCCAGCGCGCCGGACGGGCGGCCTTCGGCTCGCTGCGCCTGCCCAAACGGTCCCACATCTCGTCGCGGGAGTTCCTGGTCTTCAACCAGGAACTGGCCACGCTCCTCAAGGCCGGCATGCCGCTGGTCCAGTCGCTCGACATCCTCCGGCAGCGCGTCGCCAATCCTCTCTTGAAGTCGGTGCTGGACGACGTCTACGACCGGGTGCGCGGCGGCAATTCGCTGTCCGAGGCCTTCGAGGCGCACGGCACGCTGTTCCCCGGCATCTACACCGCCTCGCTGCTCGCCGGCGAGAAGAGCGGCAGCCTCGAAGCGGTCATCCGCCGCTACGTGGCCTACGTCAAGGTCGTCTCCGGGGTGCGCCGGAAGACGATTTCGGCGCTGGTCTATCCGGCGATCCTGCTGCTGCTCTCCTGCGTCGTGGTCGCGATCATCGTCCTGCGGGTGGTGCCGGAGTTCGGCGCCTTCTACAACCAGTTCGGCAAGCAGCTGCCGCTGTCGACGCGCATCATCGTCGCGGTCTCGGAGTTTGCCGGCACCTACTTCCTGCTGATGCTGCTCGGACTGGGGGCCGCGGCCGGGGGGTTCTGGTCGTGGCTGCACGCCGCCGGCAACCGCCGCCGCTTCGACGGCTGGACGCTGCGCATCCCGATGCTTGGTCCGATCGCACAGAAGTTCGCCACCTCGCAGGCGGCGCGCACCCTGGCGACGCTCCTCGGCGGCGGGATTCCGCTGGTCAACGCCATCGAGGTGGCCTCGCGGTCGATCGGCAATCAATACATGGCCCATGAACTGCAGGCCGCCGGCCAGCAGGTGCGGGAAGGGCGGGCGCTGGCGACCGCGATGAGCGACAGCGGCGCGTTCCCCGACGTGGCCATCAAGATGGTGGAGGTCGGCGAGTCCACCGGCGCGCTCCAGGAGATGCTCAACAGCCTGTCGGACTTCTACGACGAGGAGATCGAGACCAACCTCGGCCGTTTCGTGACGCTCGTCGAGCCGGCGCTGCTGGTGGTGATGGGGCTGGTCATCGCCGGGCTGCTGCTGGCGCTCTACATGCCGCTGTTCAACCTGACCTCGGCCCTCTCCTAGGACGGATCTGCTGACGTGAACGGAAAAACCACCACCCCGCCGGACATGCCCGCTTCCGATGCCGAGCTCTACGCCGGCGCCGGCGAGGCGGAGCCGAACGCGGCCGAACAGGCGGCCGAGACCGCGCAGGCGCGGCACCTCGCCGAGCGCTACCGGCTCGACTTCGTCGACCTGACGCGCTTCAACATCGACCACGATCTGTTCCGGACCATCCCGGCCGATCTCACCCTCCGCTACGGCTTCGTGCCCTACCGGCGCGAAGGCGAGACGCTCGTCATCGTCGTCTCCGACCCCTCCGACCTGCCGATGCTCGACGAGCTCGGCGTGCTGCTGGCGACGCCGCTCAAGGTCACGGTCGGGACGCCGTCGGCGATCCAGTCGATCCTCAAGAAGAGCGAGAACTCCTCGCGGGTGCTCGAGGAGGCCACCGAGAGCTTCCAGCTGCAGCTGCTGCGGGAAGACGACTCCGGCGACGAGTCGCTGACCATGGACAAGCTGTCGGCGGACTCGAGCCCGGTGATCCGGCTCGTGGACACGACGCTCTACAGCGCCATCCAGCGGCGGGCGAGCGACATCCACATCGAGACCCAGGACGACGCCGTCCACGTCAAGTACCGGATCGACGGCGTGCTGCAGCCGGCGATGCGGCCGATCGACAAGCGCTTTCACAGCACTATCATCTCGCGCGTCAAGGTCATGGCCGAGCTCGACATCGCCGAGAAGCGGGTGCCGCAGGACGGCCGCTTCAAGCTGCGCATGCCGGGCAAGACCATCGACTTCCGCGTCTCGATCATGCCCAGCGTCCACGGCGAGGACGCGGTCATCCGCATCCTCGACAAGGAGTCGATCAGCGAGCAGTTCCACGAGCTGCGGCTCGACATCCTCGGCTTCCCCGAGGAGGAGCTGCGCCGCTTCCGCAAGTACATCGCCGAGCCCTACGGCATGGTGCTGGTCACCGGCCCGACCGGCAGCGGCAAGACGACGACGCTCTACGCGGCGCTCTCGGAGATCAAGTCGATCGAAGACAAGATCATCACCATCGAGGA
>JBDTOB010000189.1:0-5802 GCA_039933435.1 Acidobacteriota bacterium
GAAGAGGCGCACGTTGGCGACCGAGGCCGAGGCGGCATCGTAGTCGCACTGCATGATGCGCCGCTGGTTCGAGTCGCAGAAGTACATCGTCTTGCCGTCGAGGCTGAAGCAGATGCTGTTGGGAATGTGTACGCCGCCCAGATCGAGCCGGCGAAGCCCCGCGGCGGCGGAGTACTGGTAGAAGCTGCCGAGTGGTTCTTCGCCGGGGTCCTCGTTCATCGTCCCGAAGACGAAGTTCCCGGCGCGGTCGGTGCGGCCGTCGTTGACGCGGGTCGTGGACAGATCCAGTTCGAGCGCCACCGCGGGGACGGGCCGGAGGGTGTCTCCCTGCGCGCTGTCGAGATCCGCGAAGCAGATGCCCTTGGCCATCGCCAGCAGCAGTGCACCGGAGGTGCAGATCGCTATCGAGCCGAGGCGCCCCGGCAGCGACCAGGACCGCGTCTCTCCGGTCGCCACCGAGTGGAGCCACAGCCTCGCCGCCTCGATGTCGGTCCAGACGAGCGATTGCCGCGCCTCCCACCAGAGCAGTCCCTCGCCGAGGGTGCAGCGGCAGTCCACGGCCAGGGCGGCCTCGGCGGGCCCGGGGCTCACCGCCCCGCGCTCCAGCCGCCGTCGATGATCAGCGCGCTCCCGGTGATGAAGGTGGTTTCGTCGCTCGACAGGTAGAGCACCGCCGCGGCAATCTCGTCGGGCCGCCCCATGCGGCCGACCGGCTGGCTGGCGGTCATCTCCCGGTAGGCCGCCTCGGGGTCTGGATATTCCTTGATGCGCGCCGACACGAACGGCGTCTCCACCCGCGCCGGGCAGATGCAGTTGACGCGGACGCCGTCGAGGGCGTGATCGAGCGCCATCGACTTGGTCAGTCCGACGACCGCGAACTTGGTGGTGCAGTAGGCCAACCGGTCGCGGATGCCGACGATGCCGCCGATCGAGGCGATGTTGACGATTGAGCCCTTGCGGCGGTGGAGCATGCCGCCGATGAAGGCCTTGCTGACGTTGAACACGCCGCGGACGTTGACGCCGTAGAGCCGATCCAGGTCGGCGCCGGTGGCCTGGAGGATGGTGCCGACGTGGCCGACGCCGGCATTGTTGACGAGCACGTCCACGGCGCCGCGCGATTCCGCGAACGCCGCCGCCTCGGCGCAGGCGGTCTCGTCGGTGACGTCAAGGGCGCAGAACGTCGCCTGCCCGCCACCCTGGCGGATGGTCTCGGCGACCCGCTCGCCGGCGGCGGCGTCGCGGTCGGCGACGATCACCCGGGCGCCCGAGGACGCGAGGATGTGCGCCGTGGCTTCGCCGATGCCGGAGCCGGCGCCGGTGACGAACGCGGTCTTGCCATCGAGACGGAACATGGGTCTCCTTAGGACTGCGCCCAGGGCGCCTGCGTGAAGAGGCCGCCATCCACCATGATGGTCTGGCCGGTGATGAACGAGGCGGCGTCGCTCACGAGGAAGGCGACGGCGCTGGCGATGTCGGCGGGCATGCCGACGCGCCGCAGCGGCGCGGCGCGGCCCCAGGTGCCGGCGTAGTCGGGGAGCTCGAGCCTGGTGCGCTCCACTTCGACCGCGCCGGGCGCGATGCAGTTGACGCGAATCCGCATCGGGCCGAGCTCCACCGCCGCCACCTTGGTCAGCATTTCGATGCCTCCCTTGCTGGCCGTGTAAGCCACCAGGCTCGGGAAGGGCACCTTGTTGCTGCCCGAGCCGATGTTGACGATGGCGCCGCCGCCGTGGTCTTTCATGTGGCGCGCGGCCGCCTGGGTGCAGAGAAAGCAGCCGCGCAGGTTGGTGCGGATGACGAAGTCCCACTCCTCCTCGGTGACGTCGAGGAAGGGGGTCCAGGTCTGGACGCCGGCATTGTTCACGAGGACGTCCAGGCGCCCGAAGCGCGCGACGACGTCCGCGACCATGCGGCGGACGTCGGGTCCGGCGCCGACGTCGGCCTGCACGGCAAAGGCCTCGACCCCGCAGCCGCGCAGTTCAGCCGCGGTCTCTTCGGCGGCCGCGGCGGCGGCCGGGTAGTTGACGGCAACCGCGCAGCCCTGACGGGCGAGCTCGAGCGCGATGCCCTTGCCGATGCCGCGCTCGGCGCCGGTGACGATGGCGGTGCGGCCGGAGAGAAGGCGTGCCTCTGACATTCCCGGGAACTGTAGACTGCGGGATCCTCGAAAGACAAGCGCTCAGCGGAGGATGAGGAACGAGCCGTCCGGACGGGCGACGGCCGCCACCAGGCCCCAGACCGGAACCGGGCCGGCGCCGGCCTGCGAGGCGAGGCGTGTGCCGCGCGCATCCAGCGCTTCCCAGGCCAGCGTCCCGCCGCGCGCCCAGCCGGTGCCTTCGGTCCAGGCCACGAGGGTGACGCCCGACGCGTTGGTGGCGACGGATGGATGCTTGCGGCCCGCCGGCCCGTCCATCGCGATCGGAGTCGAGAACGCCCCGGTCGAAGGTTCCAGCCGCGCGTAATAGATCTGCTGCGCGGTTTCCCAGGCGGCGGCGAGCCCCGCACCCGCCTGCGCGAGCGCGAAGGTGGACATCGGGCAGGCGTCGAGCGCCCATGTCTGGAGGACGACGGGCTCGCGAGAAGGCTGATTGAGCGTCAGCCAGGTGGCGTTGCGGGAGGTGCCGCCGACCGCCGAGCGGTAAAGGATGTGGGTGGCGCCGGACGCATCGGTGAGGGCGCGCAGGCCGCAGCAGCCGCAGGCGCCGGTCGAGGGTGGCGAGGCGGGCTGCTCGGGCGCGACATGCGCGCCGCCGTCGTTCGACCGGGCGACATAGACGGTTCGATGGGCTTCACCTTCGTCCGTCCCCTGGCCGTGCCAGGCGACCCAGACGTGTCCCGCCTGGTCGGCCGCCACCGTGGCGCCGTCGATCCCCGTTGACGACAGGGCGACGTTCACCTGCGGTTTGAAGTGCGAGCGGTCGGCCGCCATCCCTGCGTACCAGACCGGCCGCCGCTTCGCGGCGCCCGAGGTGATTTCCTGCGACCCGTACCAGGCCACGTGGATGAGGCCGCCGGCGCCGAGCGCCAGCTGGCCGCCGCGCACCGATCCCTTGGCCAGGACGCTGCCGGCCCGGCTGTTCACCCGCAGCGGGCTGGAGAAGCCGTCGTCGCCAGGACCCTGAGTCACGTAGTAGAGGTCGCCGCCCTCGGGCGCCCCCTTGAAGTAGAGAAGGTGCAGCGTCCCGGCGCCGTCCATCACGGCCTGCGGCTGGATGCCGGCGTCCGGCACTGCCCGGATCTCGACCCGTGGCGCCGTTGAGGGCAGCCGAGGCGCGGCCAGGACGATCGACGCGCCGGCTGCGAGCATCAGCGCGAAAAGGACGGTCGGGAAGCGTCTCGGGATCTTCGGAAGCATGGCTGGCGCCCATCATACTTCCGTCCCCGCGTACAATGGCGGAACCGGGAGGCGGCACGCACTCATGTATCCAGTCCTGTTCTCAATCGGCGGGCTCGAAATCACCAGCTTTGGCGTGCTGGTGGCGCTGGGGGCGCTGGCGGGCGTCTCGCTCTTCAGGCGGGAGCTGTTGCGCAGCGGCCTCCCTGAAGGCGCCGTTGACGGCGCCGTAGTCGGCGTCATCGCCGGCCTGGCGGGCGCCAAGCTGCTCTGGGTGTTCGAGCACCTCGGCGAGGAGCCGTTCACGTCGCTGCTGTTCAGCCGCGGCGGCCTGAGCTGGTTCGGCGGGCTGATCGGCGGCGTCGGCGCCGCGCTCGCCTATTTCGTCATCAAGGGCTATCCGCTGCTGCCGACCATCGCCGCCGCCACCCCGGCGCTCGCCGCCGGCCATGCCATCGGCCGCCTCGGCTGCTTCATGGTGGGGGACGACTACGGCCGTCCCACCGATCTTCCCTGGGGCGTCGCCTTTCCGAAAGGGCTGCCGCCGACGCTCGACCGCGTCCATCCGACGCAGTTGTACGAGGCGGCGTTCCTGGCGGTGCTGACCGTGCTGCTGATCCGGTGGCGGCGCAGCGGCGTCGCCGACCACGCCGTGCTGGGGCGCTACCTGCTGCTCGCGGGGGCGGCGCGGTTCCTGATCGAGTTTCTCCGGATCAACACCCGGGTGCTGGGCCCGCTGACGGTGGCGCACATCGCGGCGCTGCTGATGATGGCCGCGGGCGTCGCGGTGATGTCGTTCCGCCCCCGCCCGGCGGCGGGGCATGCCGCGGCACGCCGCGAGGCCAGGTCAAGACGATGAACCCGTTCGACAGCGGCGGCGCCGCGATCCTCGATGTCCCGACCCGTGCGCAGGGGCCGGTCGGCGCCCTGCCGCTCACCGCCGAGATGCTGCGCGACCGGCCGTCGGGCGACCTGTTCGGGTGGACCCAGAACGCCGGCATGGGGCTCGATCCGGCGAGGCTTGGCGGCCGCGAGTTCCTGATGCTCTCGACCCACGGCGGCATCCGCGCCCCCGACGGCACGCCGATCGCGCTCGGGTATCACACCGGGCACTGGGAGGTCGGGCTGCTGATGGAGGCGGCGGCGGGCGCGTTCACGGCCGCCGGCGCGATCCCGTTTGCCGGGGCGTGCACCGACCCGTGCGACGGGCGGTCGCAGGGCACGACCGCGATGTTCGACAGCCTGCCGTTCCGCAACGACGCGGCGACGATCTTCCGGCGGCTGATCCGCTCGCTGCCGACGCGACGCGGCGTGCTCGGCGTCGCGACCTGCGACAAGGGGCTGCCGGCGATGATGATGGCCCTGGCCGGCAGCGGCAGCCTGCCGTGCGTGCTGGTGCCGGGCGGCGTGACGCTGCCGGCGGAGGGCGGGGAAGACGCCGGCCGGGTGCAGACCATTGGCGTCAGGTTCACCCATGGCGAGCTGACGCTCGAGCAGGCGGCGGAGGCCGGCTGCCGCGCGTGTGCCTCGCCCGGAGGCGGCTGCCAGTTCCTCGGCACCGCCGCGACCGCGCAGGTGGTCGGCGAGGCGCTCGGGATGTCGATCGGCCATTCGGCGCTGGCCCCGTCGGGGCACGCCATCTGGCTCGACATGGCGCGGCGCTCGGCGACGGCGCTGATGGACCTCGAGGCGCGCGGCCTGACGCTGCGGCACATCCTCACCGACGCCTCGGTCGAGAACGCGATGATCACCCACGCCGCCTTTGGCGGATCGACGAACCTGGTGCTGCACATCCCGGCCATCGCCCACGCGGCCGGCCTGCGGCGGCCGACGGCGGGCGACTGGGCCCGCATCAGCCGCGAGGTGCCGCGCCTCGTCGATGCGCTGCCGAACGGTCCGCGCAACCATCCGACGGTCGAAGTCTTCCTCGCCGGCGCGGTGCCGGAGGTGATGCTGCACCTGCGGCGGGCGGGGCTGCTCGACACGACCGTGCTGACCGTCGGCGGCACCAGGCTCGGCGAGCAGCTCGACGCCTGGGAGGACTCCGAACGGCGCGCCCGCCTGCGGCAGACGCTGCAGTCCGTGCACGGCGTCGATCCCGACAACGTCATCATGTCGCCGCAGAGCGCCGCCAGCCGCGGGCTGACGCCGACCGTCTGCTTCCCGGTCGGCAACCTGGTGCCCGAGGGCTCGATCATCAAGAGCACCGCGATCGACCCGTCGGTGGTGGGGGAGGACGGCTTCTACCGGCTGACCGGGCCGGCGCGCATCTTCGTCACCGAGCCGGATGCGATCCGCGCGATCAAGGAGCGCCGCATCGAGAAGGGGGACGTGCTGGTGCTGATCTGCCGCGGGCCGATGGGCGCCGGCATGGAGGAGACGTTCCAGCTCACCGGGGCGCTGCGCTACCTGCCGTTCGGCAAGCACGTCGCGGTGCTGACCGACGCGCGCTTCAGCGGCGTCTCGAC
>JBDTOB010000190.1:0-5765 GCA_039933435.1 Acidobacteriota bacterium
GCCGGTTGCCGATGTCCTGCGCGTTCCAGGCATCGATCACCGTCGTCGGCAGGCCGATCGTCAGGATCAGCGCCGCGAGACCGAGGCGGGGCCCGCCGCTGAGCCGCGCCATGACCGGCGCGAGGAGCACCGGAAGGCTGACCAGAATCACCTGCCCGGCGCGAAAGCCGACCCACGAGGCGTCCGAGATGCGCACCAGGTAGAGCATCAGCAGACCGACCACCAGGCCCGCCGTGCCGATGGTCCACGCCCGCCGGTTGGCGGAGCGCAGCGGCCAGATGCCCGCGACGGCGGGGATCAGCAGGGGGCCGATCGAGAGCAGCAGCGTCAGCACCGGATGGTTGCGGGCGAAGCCGGCGAATCCGAAGTCCAGCGCCGAGCCCGCGCCCTCCATGACCTTGCTGGCGGCGCCCCAGAGGACGGCGGCGGCAACCGGCAGCGCGGCGGCGATGTGGCGGGGCAGCCGCTTCCAGCCGCCCGGCTCGCGCAACGCGTCGCATGCGACCGTGATGCCGTAGACGATCGAGCAGACGCCGCCCAGCAACGGGTTCATGGTGGTGGCGAGCCCGAGCGCGATGCCCGCGCCGGCAATCGCGGGCAGGCTGGCGGACGCGCCCGCCGTGGCCGCCACCACCAGTCCGGCCAGGCCCAGCGCCATCGACATCGTGTGCTGCGGCGTGTACCAGAGCGAGCGCGGGATGTCGTCGATGCGCAGGCCGCCGTAGCGCCAGGCGGTGATCGCATCGATGTTCATGTCGGTCAGCGCGATCAGCGGCCGGCCGCGCGCGAGCAGATCGACGAGTGCGTAGAGTCCTTCCGCGCTGGCGGCGAGCATCGCCAGCACCACCGCGAGCGCCGCCGGCCCGGGAGAGGCGACGGCCGTGCGCACCAGCACGAACAGGATCCCGACCATCAGCAGCGCGCTCAGGAACGCGTTGGTCTTGAGGCAGGCCTGGACGTCCTGCACGACCGCCGGCCCGGCGGCGGCGACGGTGGACGGCAGCAGGAAGTAGGTCCAGTAGTAGTTCATCGTCCGCGGCGCCAGATAGGGGTTGCGCGGCGGCAGCGTGAACTTGCCGACCTCGGCGGCGAGCGCGGTGTGCCAGAGGAAGTCGGCCGTGAAGTAGGCCCGGTAATACTTGTTCCCGGCGGCGTCGGTGCGCCCGATGTTGCGGTACGGGGGACCCATCACCGCGGGGACGATCAACAGGACGAGCAGCAGCGCGCGGGTATCGGTGCTTGACCAGGCGTGCATGCCGGCGGCCGGCACGCCGCCACAGGCGCGCGTCACCGATCGCGCCACCGCCCAGCTCGCCACCGCCAG
This sequence comes from Acidobacteriota bacterium, assembly GCA_039933435.1. Classification (GTDB taxonomy): domain Bacteria; phylum Acidobacteriota; class Vicinamibacteria; order Vicinamibacterales; family 2-12-FULL-66-21; genus JALZOC01. Next base: position 1,325 of record JBDTOB010000190.1, read on the forward strand.
CATCAGCCAGGCGGCGACGAAGGCGAGGGGAGACGCCGCTTTCGCGGCGATCACCGCCCAGAGGGCGATCTGCGTCAGCCCGTAGCCCGCCAGCGCACCGCCGATCCACGCCGCGGCATGCCGGCGGCCGAAGAAGGCGATGCCGAGCGGAATCCCTGGCGCGACGGCGAGCAGGTAGAGCACCAGGTAGACCCAGCCGGCCGGCCCGTCTCCGCAGATCCAGGCCAGCGTCAGGACGCTGCCGGCGAGCAGCGCGGCGGCGGCTTTCATGCGGTCTGGCGCACCCGGCGGTCGCCGAGCACGTAGAGGAGGCCGCCGGGCAGGTTGCCGAACACCCCCAGCGCCACGAAGAGAATCGACAGCGCGATCGCCGCCGCGGCGGGCACGCCAATCGTCCCGAACAGCCAGCCGAACGCCCCCTGGCTCGTGCCCAGGCCGCTGACCGTCACCGGCAGCAGCATGATCAGCAGCACGATCGGGATGAAGATGAAGTACATCACCAGCCCGGCTTCGATCCCGAGCGCCCGTCCGAGGCACCACGCCTGGATGATGCGGACGATCTGCACGCCGACCGACATGCCGAGGACGTTGACCAGCTCGCCGTGGTGGCGGGCATAGCGCCGGACCGCGTCGACCAGTCCGCCGGCGACCCGCCGGGCGCGGGGGCTGGGCAGGCGGGCGGCGATGCCCTGGCTGGCGGCGGCCGCCCGGGCGCTGAACACCGCCACCGCCGCCACCAGGCACCCGGCCGAGGCCAGCGCCAGGGTCAGCAGGATCCAGCGATTCTTCGCGGCGTCAGGCCCGGGCAGCAGCGCCGCGACCCCGACCAGCACGATCGACATCACCCCGAGGACGCGGTCCATCAGCACCGAGGCGGCCGACTCCACGCCGCGCACGCCAAGTCGCGACAGGCTGTAGGCGCGGTAGAGATCGCCGCCGATGCTCGGCAGGAAGGTGCCAACGAAGGTACTGACGAAGAAGATCCGCAGCACCGCGGCAAACGGCGGGCGCGATCCCGGAGTCAGCGCGCGCAGCAGCACCATCCAGCGGTAGGCCATCAGCGTGCGATCGACGAACAGCAGCGCGACCGCGGCCCCGATCCAGCGCCAGTCGGCGGCGGCGGTGACGCGCAGCACCTCGCCCGGGTGCGCCTTCCACAGCAGGTAGGCGGTCAGCGCGACGGCAACGACGATGCGGAGGATGCGGGAGAGTGACAGGCGCGCGGCCGAAGACGGAGGAGCCAATCAGCCCCTGGGCTAGCGCACCGTTTCCGGCACGGGCAGGGTTTCCAGGTGTCGCGAGGGATCGCGCTTGACCGCGTAGGCGCGCTTGAGGAACCGCGCGTAAGGCACGAACTGCTTCATCGCGCCGACGTTGACCTGGCAGGGGCTGAGGCAGGTCGGGCAGACGTTGGCCTTGAGCTGCTCGCGGTGCATCAGGTTCTCCGCCTTGAAGTAGAGCACGTCCGCGGCGGCGTCCTGCACGTTGCCCAGCTTCTCGGAGTTCTCGCAGTAGTGCAGATCGCCGTTCGGGTTGAGCAGCAGCCCTTGCGACTGGAAGGGGCACGGCATCGTCCGGTGATAGCCGTTGGCGATCATGTCGGCGTAGTGCAGGTAGAGGAACGACTGGCCGCTCAGCACCGACTCTTCCTGGACGCGGTCGAGGAAGAACTTGCGCATGAACTCTTCTTCACGCTTTTTGAAGCCGATCGTCTCCTCGAGATCCTTGTTGTGGAGCATCGCGTCGGTGAAGCGGAGCATGTTGAAGACGACGTCGAGCCCCTTGGTGCGCGCCCAGGTGAGGATGTTCTCGGCGTCGGTCAGGTTGGTGGCGAAGATGGTCGAGGCGATGCCGAACTGGAAGTTGTCGTGCCGCTGCGCCAGCGCGTGCATGGCTTCGATGGTCTGCGACGCCTTGTCGAAGCCCTTCTTCACGGCGCGGACCTGGTCGTGGACGTCGCCGATGCCGTCGAGCGAGACCCGGATGCTGATCAGGATGCCGTTGGCGGCGCAGAACTCGACGATGCGGGTGAGCATCGGGATGGCGCGCTTCGGCGTCAGTCCGGTGGTGTTGATGCCGATCTTGCGGAGCCGCGGCAGGTGGCGATGGAAGAGCTCGACCATTTCCGGCAGGTCGTTGCGGGTGGTCGGCTCGCCGCCGGAGATGTTGAGGTTCTCGACCGCCCCCCAGAAGGGATTGGCGAGGACCGGCTCGAGCTGGTCGAGCGTCATGTCCGACTTGCGATCGCCCCATTTCCAGTTGCTGCACATCGTGCAGCGCGCGTCGCAGACCCAGGTGCAGTTATAGATGAGCACGGTCGGCCGGATGGGGTGCATCCGGGCGCTGACGAAGGTGTTCACCAGGTCGCGGGGCACACCAGCGGCCGCTTTGGCGAGGTACTGCAGTCGGAAGGTGTTCGTGGCCATCAGCGCGGTATCTCGATGGTAACCCGGATGGCTTGGGAAGGCAACGCGTAAAAGCCAGCAGGCAAAGGGCTTTTGGCCCTTAGCCTGCTGTGGTGGATGCGGAGTTATTCGCCGGGGAACGCCGGCCGCGGCCGGCTGGAGACCCAGAGATTCTTGTAGATACCGCCCGGGAGGGTCGCATCCTGCGGACCGCCGCGCCCCTGCGGCGAGCCGAGATAAATGTTGTGCGGCGTCGGACGGTAGGTGCGGCCGCTGATCCCCCTGGTGTTCGAGTAGAGCAGCGGGCCGTTCGGTCCGTCGCCGCGCACTTCCAGGGTGAAGTTGACGCCGGAGGTCCACGAGAACTTCCAGAAATACCAGCGGCTGCTCTGGAAATTGAGCTGGATGCGGTCGCAGTCGCGCGGGTCCCCGTCGCCGGGAATCAAGCGGCAGGTGACCGAGCCCGGCTTCGAGTACTGGTTGCCGCGCAGTTCCGCGGTCATCCGGTAGGAGTTGGTGGTGATGTCGATGTCGTCGCCCTGCTGCATCGCGAAGACCTTGCTCTTGTCGCCCGGAGATCCTTCATCGGCGCCCAGGATCATCACCGAGAGCTCGCCCGTGGTCAGCGGCGTCGGCAGCTGGTAGCGGATGTAGCTCTGGTTCGACTCGAGCTTGGCGCCCTGGCTGGTGAAGGTAATGGGACCGTTGAGCGTGCCGACGGTCTTGCCGCTGTAGAGCGGATCGTAGATCTCGTTGCTGGTGATGTAGCCGCCAAGCGGCGTCTTGAACGAGGTGTCGGACGACCAGGGGCCGGCCGCGCCGTTGAAGACCGCGCGCACGCTCCACGAGTAGGGCGCGTCGAGGTCGAGGCTGCAGGTCGGCACGTAGGTGACGGTGGCGCCGCTGGCGCCAATCGGTGCCGAGTTGCAGGCGCCGACGAGGCCGCCGCCGCTGGTCTTGATGCGGAACTCGTACGAGGGCCGCAGCGTGCTGTCGTATTTGCCGGTGACGGTGTTGGCGACCAGCTCGAGCGTATTCGGCTGCGCGCCGCCGACCGGCGAGACGGCCGTGGGGGCGGGGACCTTGAGCGTGCTGCCATCGGCCGCCGCGGCGCTGGACGGTTCCGAGACCGCGCCGGGCGCGACCGGAGTCTCAGCCGATTTCGAACAAGCGACGGCCAGCGCGATCACAGCGGCCGCCGAGGAGAGCACGAACCTTTTCTGGTGCATCAAAAAGAACCTCGAGTGTTTCTGGAGCCCGCCAGGATGGGGCGGAATGAACCGGTATGGTACTACAGGAATGGACCTCTGTCACGGAGCGGCGTGCTACCATTGTGACGTCTCGCCGGTACGTCGTGAACGCGGCCGCTCGGCGTCAGTCCAACCTCAGGAGATGATTGATTTGAAGATGATGAAAGCCGTTGTTCTGTGCCTGGCGATGGGTGTCGTCGCGGTCCCGAAAGCGCAGGCGCAGATGACGTGGACCGACCAGGGGTTCGTGAATGTGACCGGCGGTGCGCAGGCGGGCACGCACGCGCTCGACACCTCCACCTCGTTCGATCTCTACGACGAGAAGGCGACCGTGGCCAGCGGCCAGCAGGTCAAGGGCGGCGGGTTCTTCGACATCACCGCCGGCTACAAGGTGTGGCGCAACCTCGCCGCGGCGATCGGCTACTCGCACACCGGCAGCACCACCGACGCCACCATCACCGCCAGCATCCCCGACCCGCGCGTGTACGACAAGCCGCGGTCGATCAGCGCGGCGGCGACCGGCCTGAAGCACAGCGAGAACACGGTCAACCTGATGGGCGTGTGGATGGTCCCGGTCACCGACAAGATCGACGTCGGCGTCTCGGCGGGCCCGTCGATCTTCAGCGTCACCCAGGATCTGCCGAGCAATGTCGCTGTCTCGGAGCCGGGCCCGACGGTGTCGGGCGTCACCACCAGCGAGGCCAAGAAGACGACGGTCGGCTTCAACGCCGGCGTCGACGTCACCTACCTGGTGACCAAGCGCGTCGGCGTCGGCGGCCTGGCGCG
>JBDTOB010000191.1:0-5750 GCA_039933435.1 Acidobacteriota bacterium
GCTCCGCCGGGCGCATCGACCTCAAGCCCGGACTCAGTGTGGACGGCGGCAAGGGCTCTCTCTCCCTGCCGTCCCCGCCGGCCATCTACCGCAACGTGGTGATCACCGGCGGCGCCAACGGCGAAGGACCTCCGGCGACCGGCCGGCTTTACGGCGACGTCCGCGGCTGGGACGCACGCACCGGAAAGCTGCTGTGGACGTTCCACACCGTTCCGCGCCCGGGCGAGCCCGGCAGCGAGACCTGGCCCGAAGGCGCCTGGAAAAACCGCTCGGGCACCAACGCCTGGGGCTTCATGACGGTCGATGTCGAGCGCGGGCTGGTGTTCGTTCCGCTCGGCAGCCCCACCGACGACTTCTACGGCGCCGATCGCCAAGGCGACAATCTCTACGGCAACTCCGTCGTCGCGCTCGACGCGGAGACCGGCCGGCTCCGCTGGTACCGGCAGATCGTGCACCACGACCTGTGGGACTACGATCCGGGAGCACCGCCGGCGCTGATCGAGGTCACGCAGGGCGGGCGATCGATTCCCGCGGTCGCGCAGATCACCAAGATGGGGATGCTGTTCATCCTCAACCGCCAGACGGGAGAGCCGATCTTCGGCATCGAAGAGCGCCCCGTGCCGCCGTCGGTCGTTCCGGGTGAGTCAGCCTCGAAGACCCAACCCTTCCCCGTTCGCCCCCGGCCGCTGGCTCGCCTCACCTTCGATCCGGCCCGCGATTTCTACGACCTCACGCCCGAAGACGCGGCCGCCTGCCACACGCTCTGGAGCACGCACAAGATGTTCGCCGCCGGGCCTTACGCACCGATGCCGCTCGAGGGCAACGTCGTCACCTTCCCGAGCACGCTCGGCGGCGGCAGCTTCGGCGGCGTCTCCTTCAATCCCGCGCTCGGGCTGATTTTCGTCAACGTCTCCAACCTCGGGATGGTCGGACACATGGAACCGCGCGAAGATCCGGACAGCGGTAAGACGACGTATGTGAAGACGTCGCCGGTGGGCGGGGCCTACGGCCGCTTCTGGAATCCCGAGACGCGGATGCCCTGCTCCGCTCCGCCGTTCGGCGAGCTGATTGCCATCAGTGCCGCGACCGGCGAAGAGGCCTGGCGCGTCCCGCTCGGCCTCGTCGAAGACCTCGCAGCGAAGGGCTTCCACAACACCGGCGCGCTCAACATCGGCGGCAGTCTGGCGACCGCCGGCGGCCTGGTCTTCATCGGCGCCACCGCCGATCGCCGCTTCCGCGCGTTCGATGCGAAGACCGGGAAGGAACTGTGGGTCGCGCAGCTCGAAGCCGACGCCAAGGCCGCGCCGATCACCTTCCGCGGCCGCGACGGCCGTCAGTACGTCGTCATCATGGCGGGCGGCGGATTGCAGCTGAGCAAATCGACGCCGGCGTTTGGATCCAATCTCGTCGCCTTCGCGCTGCCAGCCACGCACTGACCCGTCCACCGCGCCTCAGCGCGTGCTGCCGGCGCTCTCCATCTTCCCGGTGCCGCGCGCCAGCGTGACGACCCGGTCCGCCTCGACGCCGGTCCAGCGCTCTGTCGGTCCGTCGGGCCACTGCACGACTACCGCGCTCGTTCCGGGCGCCCGGGTCCCCAACCCGACGTGCGTCCGTATGTCGCTGGCCGACAGGTAGCTGCCGTCGGTCCGCACCCGGCGCCACAGCGTCGGATGGCCGGCCCCTTCGACGCCAATCCACGCGCCGACGCCGAAGCGGTTGTTCGGCTGCTGGGTCAGCCGGATGCTCAGCCAGTGCGCCCCGGCGGGGCTCTGATTGAGCAACAGCCGCACCGGGCCGTTGTTGCTGGTGACGACGATGTCGATGTCGCCGTCGTTGTCGAGATCACCGAATGCGGCGCCGCGGCCGATGCCGGGCTGGGCGAAGGCAGGGCCAGCGGTGGCGCTGGTGTCCTCGAAGCGGCCCGTCCCGAGGTTGCGGAACAGCTGGTTCTTCATGAGGAAGGGGAACGGCTGGCCGCGCTGCGCTTCGATGACGTTGACGCCGCCGTTGGCGGTGAAGAGATCGAGCCAGCCGTCGTTGTCGTAGTCGAGCCAGTCGGTGGCGAAGCCGGTGAAGCCGGCGGTGGCGGCGGCAAGCCCGGCGCGGGCACGGACGTCCTCGAAGCTGGCGTGGCCGTCGTTGGCGTAGAGGACGGCGGTTTCGGCGGCGAGATTGGTGACGAAGAGATCTTCGTCGCCGTCGCGGTCGTAGTCGCCCGAGGCGATGCCCATGCTGCCCTCGGGATTGCCGGCGGCGTTGAGCGCAGCCCCGGAGAGCAGGCCCTGATCGGCGAAGGTGCCGTCGCGCTGGTTGATCCAGAGCTGGTTGGGCGTGGCGTCGTTGGCGACGTAGATGTCGGGCCAGCCATCGCCGTTGTAATCACCGATGGCGACGCCAAGCCCGGCGCCGTAGGCGCGGCCGATGCCGGCGGCCGCGGTGGCGTCGGTGAAGCGGCCGTGGCCCTCGTTGCGGTAGAGGCGATCCATCACCGGGCGGTAAGAGCGCGGACCGCAGTAGTCGCGCGCCCCGGTCGGATCCGCGCAGCGCTTGTTGTTGGCGACGGTGAAGTCGAGGTAGTTGGCGACGAAGAGGTCGAGATCGCCGTCGTGGTCGTAGTCCACGAACGCGGCGCTGGTGCTCCACTGCGGATCGCTGACGCCGGCGTCTCGGGTGACGTCAGTGAAGGTGCCGTTGCCGTTGTTGTGGTACAGCGTTTCGGGCCCGAACGAAGTGACCAGGAGATCGAGATAGCCGTCGTTGTCGTAATCGCCGACCGCCGCGCCCATGCCGTAGGTGTCGAGATGGATGCCGGCCTTTTCGGTGACGTCGGTGAAGTGCAGCGTGCGGGTGCCGTCGGGCGCAACCTTCAGATCGTTGCGGAACAGCCGGCTGGTTGGCCGGGTGCGTACCGCAGCGCCGGGGGTGGGCGGATCGAGCGAGCCGCCCTGGACCAGGAAGACGTCGAGGTCGCCGTCGTTGTCGTAGTCGAACAGCGCCACGCCGGCGCCCATCTCCTCGGCGAGGTAGTAGTTGCCGCTGGCGCCGCTGACGTGGGTGAACGTCAGACCGGTGCCGGCCGCGGCCTCCACGAACAGCGGTGGCGCGGCACGCGACACGCGGCCGGGCGCAGTGCTGATGATCGCGACGATGGCGGCGGTGGCGGCGAGAGCGGCGGACGCGGGTCGGCGGATCATTTGAGCTGGGCGAGATCCCGCTCGATGGCCTGGGCGAGATCGGTCTGCTGGTACTCGAGCGCGAGGCGCCGCGCCTCGCCGGCCCACTTGATTCCTGCCTCCCGTTGTCCCGAACGGACGAGCGCGGTTGCGAGCGCGAACAGGTATCGGGGGGACTCGGCATCGCGCGGCTGCTGCAACGGCTCGAGCGCGATCGCGGCGTCAGCCGGGCGGCCGAGCACGAGCAGCATCCGCCCGAGGTTGAACCGAGCCAGCCGGAAGTCCGGGCGCGCGTCCACGGCGGCCTTGTACTCGTCGGCAGCCTGGTCCAGTGCCTGGCGCCGCTCGAGCAGCTGGCCGAGGTTGTTGTGCGCCTCCGCATGGAACGGATTGGCGGCAATGGCGCGCCGAAACGCCGCCTCCGCTTCGTCCCATTGCTGCTGCAGGCCGAGGATGATGCCGTAGTCGTAATTGGCTTCGGCGAGATTCGACCCCAGCGCCACGGTGGCGCGGTAGTGCTCGGCGGCCTTGTCCCAGCTGCGCGTCCGGCCGTAGAGGCCGACGAGGTTGGCGTGGGCCTGCGCCAGCCCTGGGTCGAGGCGCACCGCCTCCTCGTGCGCCGCAATCGCCCCCTCGATATCGCCCGACGCGGCCAGGTCCAGCCCTCGCCGCAGCGCCGCCGGCGCGTCGTCTCGCAGCGCCGACACCGCCGCGAGCAGCGGATCGGAAAGCCCCGGCCATCGCGGACCGTATTTGGCGTGCTGCTCCAGCGCCTGGCGTGCGTCTTCCGTCCGGCCGAGGGCGCGGTACGACTGCGCAAGGGCGTAGTGGGCGGCGCCCCATTCCGGAAACAGCGCGACCGCCCGCTCGAGATGCGCGACCGCGGCGGCGTGCTGTCCGCGCGCGGCGTCGATCCGCCCGAGCCCGAATTCCGACTGCGGCCGGGCGAGCGGTTCCCGGCCGAGGGCGGTGAACAGCCCGGCCGCGGCATCGAGGTCGCCGCTGTCGAGCAGCGCCTCGGCGCGCGCCACGCGCGCCGGCAGGTAGGACGGATCCAGCGCCGCTGACGCCGCGAACTCGGCCGCGGCATCGGCGTGGCGGGCCAGCTGGCGCAGGACCACGCCGTCGAGGTAATGCCATTCGGCGGACTGCGGTGCCAGCGCCTGCGCCCGGGCATAGGCCAAGTGGGCCGCGCCGTACTGTTCCCAGGCCTGGAGCGTGCGCCCCAGCGCGCCAACCGCCGTGGCATCCGACGGCCGCGCCGACGCGTTCCGCAGCGCGCCGGACACCGCCGCCCGCGTTGCCGGCGGATAGGTCTCCATCCCGACGACCGGGAGCGGAGGCAGCGGCGGCTGCGCGGCTGCAGAGGCGGCAGACGTCAGCGCGAGCACGAGACCGAGGGTTGCGCGCGTCATGGGCAGGATCGGTTTCATGATGACACACCGGCCTCGGCGCCATCCATGACGGAAACGACGGGAAATTGACCGTCCGATCCCGCGATGGTATAACCCGCGCAGCCCGGCGATGGTCGCCAGGCCCCCCTCCCCCGTGTTCCGGCTGCCATGATGCTTCGACCCCTTCGATGGATGCTTGCAGGCGGCGCGGGAGCCGTGCTCGCGGCGGCGCTGTCAACGGCGGCGCCGGGCGCGCGCCAGGCCGGCGCGGCGCCCCAGGCTCCGCCAGCACCGCCCCGTTCCGGCATCCTCGTGGCCCCCGGCGGCCGCGACGGCCGCGGCGTCTACGAGGCGCCGGCGGCCGACGACCCCGCCAATGCCGAGGCGGATCTCTCGCCCAAGCCGCCGGTTCAGCCGCTCTCTCCCGCAGACGAGGCGAAGCAGTTCTGGCTGCCACCCGGGTATCACCTCGAGCCGGTGCTGTCGGACCCCGCGATCCAGGAGCCGGCGCAGCTGGCCTTCGACGGCAACGGCCGCATGTTCGTCGTCGAGCTGCGCGGCTACGTCCAGTCCCCGGAGGGAGTCGACGTCATGCCGCCGGAGGGGCGGATCTCGCTCCATGAGGATCGTGACAACGACGGCGTCTTCGAGCACCACAGCGTCTTCGTGGACAAGCTGGTGTTCCCGCGCTTCGTTGTTCCCTGGGGCGCCGGCAGCATCCTCACCATGGAGACGAATGCGGACGAGGTGTGGAAGTACACCGACACCGACGGTGACGGCGTGGCCGACACGAAGGAACTGTTCATCGCCGGCTTCGGCCGCGCCGGCAACCTCGAGCATCAGCAGTCCAGCCTGCTCTGGGCAATGGACAACTGGATGTACAGCACCGTCAACGCCTACCGCATCCGCTGGACGCCGGCCGGCATCCTCAAGGAGCCGACCGGACCGAACGGCGGGCAGTGGGGCGTCACCCAGGACAACCAGGGCAAGGTCTACTTCCAGGGAGGGGCGAGCGGCATCCCGGCCTACTTCCAGTTCCCGATTCATTACGGCAACTTCTCCGTTCCCGATCAGCTCGAGCCGAATCTCAACATCACCTGGGGCGCGCCCATCCTGATCGGCGACATTCAGGCCGGCCTGCCGGGCACCCGGCTGCCCGACGGCTCGCTGATCCTCTCGACCG
>JBDTOB010000192.1:0-5698 GCA_039933435.1 Acidobacteriota bacterium
TCGAAGAGCCGTTCTACGTCTTCGCGACGCAGAACCCGATCGAGCTCGAAGGCACCTACCCGCTCCCCGAGGCCCAGCTCGATCGCTTCATGTTCCACATCGTCATCGACCACCCGCCCGAGGACGAGGAGTTCGAGGTGATCCGGACGACGACGGCGATCATCGACCCGCAGTTCGAGCGGACGGTGACCGGCGAGGACCTGATTGCCTTCCAGCGGCTGGTGCGGCGGGTGCCGGTGGCGGAGCCGGTGATGCGCTACGCGCTCAACCTGGTGCGGGCGAGCCGGCCGAAGTCGCCGACCTGCCCGGAGTCGGTGAAGAAGTGGGTGGCGTTCGGCGGCAGCGTCCGCGCCGCGCAGTACCTGGTGCTCGGGGCCAAGGCTCGGGCGCTGACCAGCGGCCGCTTCCACGTCAGCTTCGACGACATCCGCGCGATGGCGCACCCGGTGCTCCGGCACCGCGTCCTGACCAACTTCCACGCCCAGTCGGAGGCGATCACCACCGATACGCTGATCGATCGCCTGCTCGAAGCGGTCGCGGTGCCGCGCTCGGGGATGTGAGCCGGCGCCTGACACGAGAACGGAGCAGCAATAGTGGCCAGTGCCTCGACGACACCCGGCGCGCGCTTCATCGATCCCGCGGTCCTGGCGCGGATCGGGAATCTCGAACTGGTCGCACGCCACGTGGTCGACGGGTTCATCAACGGCATGCACCGCTCGCCCTACTTCGGCGCCTCGGTGGACTTCGCCGAGCATCGCGGCTACGTCGCCGGCGACGACATCCGGCGGGTGGACTGGCGGCTGTACGCCCGCACCGATCGCTTCTACATCAAGGAGTACGAGGCCGACACCAACGCCAACTTCTCGGTGCTGCTCGACGTCTCGGCGTCGATGGGGTTCGCGAGCCGGGGGGTCAGCAAGCTGGAGTACGGAAAGATGCTGGCCGGGTGCCTGACCTATCTCGTGCACCGGCAGCGCGACCGCGTCGGCCTGGTGGCGTTCGACTCCGACATCGTCGCCCACGTGCCGCCGTCGGCCAAGCACATGGACGTGGTGCTGCACACGCTCGACCGGCTGCAGCCGGCGTCCCCAGGCAGCCTGCGGGGGCCGCTGCACAAGATGGCCGAGCACTTCGGGCGCCGCGGCCTGCTGGTGCTGATTTCCGACTTGTATGAAGAGCCCGACGCCGTGCTCGAGGCGGTGGCGCCGCTGCGATTCCGCGGCAACGACATCGTCGTGTTCCACCTGCTCGACCCGGCGGAGATCGACTTCAGCTTCGATGCGCCGTCGAGCTTCGAGGATCTGGAGACCGGCGTGCAGATCCCGGTGGTGCCCGATGCGCTGGCGGATCAGTATCGATCCCTGGTGCAGGCGCACATCGACGGCCTGACCGAGCGCTTTTCAGGGAGCCGCATCGACTACACGCTGGTCAACACCTCGGCGCCGCTGGACCACGCGCTCTTCCGCTACCTGACGTCGCGGGAGCGGCTGGGGCGGGTGCGGTGAAGGACGTGACATGTCGTTTCTGACCCCGCTGTTCCTGCTCGGTCTCGCGGGGCTGGCGGTGCCGATCATCGTGCACCTGATCCAGCGCGAGCGGAAGAACGTCGTCCGCTTTCCGTCGCTGATGTTCCTGCAGCGCATCCCTTATCAGTCGGTGCGCCGCCGCCGCATTCGCAACTGGCCGCTGCTGCTGCTGCGGCTGGCGGCGCTGGCGCTGATTGTCGCCGCCTTCGCCCGGCCGTTCCTGCGCCGCGAGACGCTGGCGGCGGTCGCCGCGGGCGGGGCCCGCGAGGTCGTCGTCGTCGTCGATCGCTCCTACAGCATGGGCTACGGCGATCGCTGGGCCCGGGCGGTGGCCGCTGCGCGCCAGGCCGTGGACGGCTTGGGACCGGGGGATCGCGCCTCGATCGTGCTGTTCGCTTCGGGGGCCGAAGTGGTGCTGCGCTCGGCCGCCGATCGCGGCCGGCTCAACGCCGCGCTGGCCACGGTGCGTCCGGGCCCGGGCACCACGCGCTACGGTCCGGCGCTGAAGCTGGCCGGCAGCATCGCCGGAGAATCGCCGCTGCCGCGGCGCGAAGTGATCCTGATCTCCGACTTCCAGCGCAGCGGCTGGCAGGGGGCGGAAGGGGTCCGGCTGCCGGACGGCGTGGTGGTGACGCCGGTGGTGATTGGCGACCGGGACACCGCCAATGTCAGCGTGACGCCGGTGTCGATCCAGCGGAGCACGTTCGCGGGCCAGGAACGGGTGACGGTCACCGGGGGCGCGTTGAACCACGGCGCCACGGCGATCGCCAACCTGCCGATTGCGCTGGAGATCGACGGCCGGCCGGTGCAGACCGAGCACCTGAACCTCGAGCCGGGCGGCGCCGCGTCCATCAGCTTCACGCCGTTTTCTCCCTCGGCGCAGGGCACCCGCGGCACGGTTCGCATCGGGCCGGACGCGCTGGTGGCGGACAACGCCTTCAATTTCGTGGTCGCGCCGCGCCAGCCGCTGCGGGTGGTCGTGGCGGAGCGGCCGCGATCGGACGCCGGCGCCAGCCTCTACCTGTCGCGCGCGCTCTCGCTCGGCGAGGACCCGGGGTTTGCGCCGTCGGTGACGTCGATCGACGGGCTGACGGTGGAGGACCTGCAGCGCGCCGCGGTGGTGATCCTCAACGACGCGCCGGTGACCGCGCTCGCCGCCGAACGGCTCGGGGGCTTCGTCGCGCGAGGCGGGGGCCTGCTGGTGGCCGCCGGCGAGCATGCCTCGTGGCCGGCGCCGGGTACGGCGGCCGCCGCCGCGGACGTGTTGCCCGGCGCGCCGGGGGCGACGGTTGACCGCTCCCAGGGACGCGCCGGCCGGCTGGGCAGTCTCGAGTACGGCCACGCGATCTTCGAGCCGTTTCGCGCCGCGCGCACCGGGGACTTCACCTCGGCGCGGTTCTACCGCTACCGCGCCGTGGCGCCGGTCAAGGACGCCCAGATTCTCGCCCGGTTCGACGATGGCGCGCCGGCGCTGCTGGAGCGGCGGATCGGCAGCGGCCGGGTGCTGCTGTGGACGTCGTCGCTCGACCTGGCGTGGAACGACCTGCCGTTGAAGGCGGTGTTCCTGCCGTTCGTGCACCGCATGGGGTCGGACCTGGCGGCGTATCGCGAGCGTCCGCTGTGGCTCACCGTCGGCGAGGTGCTCGAGCCGTCGCGGCCGGCGGCGGTGCCGGGCCAGGCGCGGGCCGCGGCGTCGCGGATGGTGCTGACCCCGGCCGGCGCGCGGGTCGCGCTCGACGGCGAGGGACCGGACGTGCTGGAACTGCAGGAACAGGGCTTCTACGAGATTCGGGCGCAGGGGCGCGATGCCGCGGCGGCGATGGTCGTCGCCAGCAACGTCGATTTGTCGGAGTCCGACCTGTCGCCGATGGAGGCCGCGGACGTGGTCGCCGGGGCGACCGGCCGTGCCGGCGGGTCCGCGGCGCAGAGTGCCGCCGCCGTCGCCACCGACCAGGAGCACGAGCGGAACCAGCGGCTGTGGTGGTACTTGCTGTTCGCAGGGCTACTGCTGCTGGGCCTCGAGCCCCTGATCGGCAACCGGCAGTCACGTGCCGGAACGGTGCGGATTTAGCGGCGGCGCAGGGTCCGGGCAGCGGCGCGGCCCGGGTGTAAGCTGAGATTCAGGAGTAGCAGGCCCATGGCAGACGATCTTCGCCCCGTCGATTCCTCCCTGGAACTGGTGGACGTGATCCGTCAGGTGCGGCGGCGCTGGCGTATGAAGCTGGCGCTGCGCGGCGCGCTGGGCGTTGCCGGCCTCGGCCTGGTGGTGCTGCTGGTGTCGGCCTACGGCCTGGAGGCCTGGCGCTTCACGCCGCGATCGATCCTGACGTTCCGAATCATCCTGGCGGTGGCGCTGGCCGGACTCGTCACCTGGCTGCTGGTACGGCCGCTGATGCGCCGCGCCAGCGACGAGCAGGTCGCGCTCTATCTCGAGGAGCACGAGCCCTCCCTGCAGGCGGCCATCATCAGCGCCGTCGAGGCCGGGCGCGGGCGCGGCGACGGGGTGTACTCCGCCTCGCTGGTGCGGCGCCTGGTGGAGTCCGCGATCGACAAGTGCCGCGAGATCGAAGGGGGCCGGTCGATCGAGCGGGCGACGGTGACCCGTGACGGCGCGACGCTGGCGGCGCTTGCACTGGCCGCCGCGGCGATCTTCCTGCTCGGCCCCGCCTACCTGCGGCACGCGCTGTCGGCGCTGCTCGTGGTCTCGCGCGACGTCGAAGCCGCCGCCCCCTACCGCATCGAGGTGCTGCCCGGGAACGCCACCGTGCCGCGCGGCGCCGATCAGTCGATCACCGCCCGGCTGTCCGGCTTCGACGCCGACCAGGCCTCGCTGATGGTGCGCAAGACCCCGGGCGCGGCCTACGACCGCGTGCCGCTGCTCAAGGGAGCGGACGGCAAGTACGAAGGCATGCTGTTCGATCTCGCCGCGCCCGTCGAGTACCTGGTCGAGGCCAACGGCGTCCGCTCGGGCACCTACACGCTCAAGGTGGTCGAGCTGCCGTACGTCGATCGGCTCGAGCTCGAATATCACTTCCCGGCCTACACCGGCCTGCCGCCGCAGAAAGTGGAGGAGGGCGGCGACATCGCGGTCGTCAAGGGCACCGAGGTGCGGCTGCGCGCCGTGCCGACGATGGCGGCGAAGGCGGGGGACATCGTGCTGTCGGACAAGGTGCGGGCGCCGCTGGCGGCGGTGGCCGACGGCGGCACGCCGGCGCCGCTGACCGGACGCTTCACGGTCGACGCCAAGGGGTTCTACCGGATCGAGCTCGATGGTCCGTCGGGTGAACGGCTGCCGGCGTCGCCGCAGTACACCATCGATGCGCTGGCCGATCGCCCTCCGACCGTGTCGATTGCCAAGCCGGGGCGGGACACGCAGGCGTCGCCGATCGAGGAGGTCTTCGTCGAGGCGCGCGCCGACGACGACTTCGGCGTCAAAGATCTGGATCTCGTCTACTCCGTCAACGGCGGAGCGGAAAAGACCATCCGTCTCTTCGAGGGGAAGAAGCGTCTCGCCGAGGTGTCGGCGGGCCATACCTTCTACCTCGAGGAGCTCGCCGTCAAGCCGGGGGACTTCGTGTCCTACTACGCCAAGGCGGTGGACAACGATGCCACCGAGGGCCCCAAGCCGGCGATGAGCGACATGTACTTCGTCCGGATCCGGCCGCTCAGCAAGGACTTCAAGCGGGCGGCGTCGGATGCCCAGCAGGGCGGCGGCGGGGGCGGCGGCCAGCAGAACCAGGTCGGCGCGCTCTCCGAACAGCAGCGGCAGATCGTCGCCGCGACCTTCAACGTGCAGCGCGACCGGCGGAAGATGTCCGCCGACAAGGTGCGCGAGAACTCGACCGTGCTGGCGCTGTCGCAGTCGCGGCTGCGCGAGCAGGTCGAAGGCCTGCTGACGCGGATGAACAGTCGCCTGGTGCAGCAGGATCCATCGTTCAAGAAGGTGGCAGAGCTGCTGCCGCAGGCTGTCACCGAGATGAAGACGGCTGAGTCGAAGCTTCAGGGGGTCAAGCCGGAGGCGGCGCTCGCGCCCGAGCAGAAGGCGCTCCAACTGCTGCAGCAGGCCGAAGAAGAGTACGAGATGCAGGTCCAGGTGCAGCGTCAGCAGGGGGGCGGCGGCGGCGGCAGCGCGATGTCGCAGGACCTGGCCGACTTGTTCGAGATGGAGCTCG
>JBDTOB010000193.1:0-5686 GCA_039933435.1 Acidobacteriota bacterium
CCGAACGCCGCGTCGCCGCCGAAAAACACCCCGGGCCGCGTCGACATGAAGGTGGTCTTGTCCACCACCGGCATGTCCCACTTGCCGAACTCGAGGCCGATGTCGCGCTCGATCCACGGGAAGGCGTTGTCCTGGCCGACCGCCAGGACGACGGCGTCGCAGGGGATGATCTCGCGGCCGACGACGTCCTGCTTCAGCCCCGACGCGGTCTCCTCCGAACGGAAGCGGTCGAACTCCATCCCGGTCAGCACACCGTTCTCGACCACGAAGCGCACCGGCTGCAGATTCTCCAGGATCTGAACGCCCTCTTCCTCGGCATCCTCGAGCTCCCAGGGAGACGCCTTGAAGTACTTGCGGGTCTTGCGGGCGATGACCTTGACGTCGGTGGCGCCGAGGCGCTTGGCCGACCGGCAGCAGTCCATCGCCGTGTTGCCGACGCCGATGATCAGCACGCGCTTGCCGACCGAATCGATGTGCCCGAAATGAATCGACTCCAGCCAGTCGATGCCAATGAAGATCTGATCGGTGTCGTGGCGGCCGGGCACCTCGAGCTCTTTGCCCTTGGGCGCGCCGCTGCCGACGAACACCGCGTCGAAGCCGCCGTTCTCGACCAGCGACCGCAGGCTGTCGACCGGCGTGTTGTAGCGGACCTCGACCCCCATGTCGAGGATGTAGGCCACCTCCTCGTCGAGCACCTGCTCGGGAAGGCGGAAGGCCGGGATGTTGATGCGCATCAGCCCGCCGGGCCGCGGCTGCCTCTCGAAAATCGTCACCTCGTAGCCGAGCGGCATCAGGTCGTTGGCGACCGTCAGCGACGCCGGCCCGGCGCCGATCAACGCCACGCGCTTGCCGTTCTTGACCGCCGGCGCCGTCGGCAGCAGGTGCTTGACCTCGCCGCGGTGGTCCGCCGCCACCCGCTTGAGCCGGCAGATCGCCACCGGCTTGCCATCGACCCGCCCCCGCCGGCACGCCGGCTCGCACGGCCGGTCGCAGGTCCGGCCGAGGATGCCCGGGAAGACGTTCGACTCGCGGTTGACGAGGTAGGCCTCGGTGAACCGCCCCTGCGCGATCAGCCGGATGTACTCGGGAACGTTGGTATGGGCCGGGCAAGCCCACTGGCAGTCCACTACCCGGTGGTAATAGTCAGGGTTCCCGACGTTGGTTGGCTCCATCGCCCGACATTATAGGACCTATTGCACGACCTTCGTGACGAAGTACGTCACCTTCGCCCCCGGCGCCAGCTTCATCTGGTGCGCCACCCCAGCCGGAATGTGGAGCACATCCCCCGGCCCCAGCTTGACCTCGGTCCCGCCGCGGATCGACGGCCCGCGCGTTTCCCCGGGCGCCGTGGTCTTGCCGTCCACGATCGAGCCGCCGTAGACCATGGTCACCTCGCCCACCGAAATGGTCATGATGTCGGCCTGCTTGTCGTGCAGTTCAGCCAGCCCGGAGCCTTCGCGGTGCGCCACCATGAAGGTCCGGTTGCCGTCGGTGGACACGATTTCGCTGGCTACCTTCTGGGCATCCAGCTTTTTCGCCAGGGCGTTCCCCTTGTCGGCGATCTCCGAGGCCTTCCAGACGTGCACCTGTCCGGGCCCCGGCTGAGCCGCCAGTGCCACGAACATCACCGTTGTCGCCACCAGAATCTTCATCAATTCGTCCTCCCTGTTGAATCGACCGCCCGAAGCATAGCCCATCCGCACAGCCCCCGGCTTCCCGGCTCTCACAAAGGGGGATTGACGACCATACTTGTCGGATATACACTTCCGCAGTCCGACCGTTGTGGTCGTATATCCGTCTAGCAGCTGCATATCCGTATATCCGATGACGCGATTCACACACCCATCCTTCCTCACCGCCGTGCTCACGCTCGGCGCCGCCGGCGTTGCCGCCGTGCTGATCCTGCAGGTGCTCCACACCGGGGGGCTGCCCGATCCGACAGGACGCAGCGGCCTCGGCGCCCGCGTCCTCGACATCGCCGTGCTGGTCTTCCGCGAGGGGCTCGAGTGCATCCTGGTGCTCTCGGCCATCACCGCGAACATGGTGGGCGAACGGCGGTCCTTCCAGCGCCCGGTGGCCGCTGGCGCCGGCCTGGCGGTCGTCGCCACGCTCCTGACCTGGCGGATCGCGGTCGGCATGCTCGACAGCCTCGCCGAGAGCGTCCCGGCGCTCGACATTCAGGCCGCCACCGGCCTGGTCGCCATCCTCGTACTGCTCCTCGTCATGAACTGGTTCTTCCACAAGGTCTACTGGGCCGGCTGGATCTCGATGCACAGCCGCCGCAAGCAGTCGCTCCTCAAGGACGCGTCCGGCAGCCGCGTCTGGTGGGGGCTCGCCCTGCTCGGGTTCTCCTCCCTCTATCGCGAGGGCTTCGAGGTCGTGCTCTTCCTCCAGAGCTACCGGCTGAAGCTGGGCGGCACCCCGGTGCTCTACGGCGTGCTCGCCGGCCTCGCCCTCACCGCGGTTGTCGGCGCGCTGACCTTCATCGCGCACCGGCGCCTGCCCTACCGGCGCATGCTGGTCTTCACCGGCCTGATGCTCGGGCTGGTCCTCCTGGTCATGGTCGGCGAACAGGTTCAGGAGATGCAGCTGGCGCGCTGGCTCCCGACGACCGAGGTCGGCTATCTGCAGCGGGTGATCCCGGACTGGATGGGCCTGTGGTTCGCGGTCTTCCCGACCGTGGAGAGCCTCGGCGCCCAGGTGCTCGCCGGCGCCCTGGTGGTGGGCTCGTATTTCCTGGCGCGGCCCGAGCGCGGCCAGGCGCTCAAGACCGCCTGAACGGCGCTACCGGGCCGCTTCGGCCCGCACCCTGACCCGGACGTCTCCACGGCTCGCGGTCACGGTGATCTTCTTCGCCGGAGATCCGCCCGGCCGCCGGAACACCACCACGTACTGCGCGGCCAGATCCTCCGCGACCGCCTGCATCGCGCCTGGAATCCCTGAATCCACCAGCACCTGCGCGAACCGCCCCCCCGACATCCGGGTGCCGTCCTCGACGAATTTCTTTCGATTGATGTTCTCGTCGAGATTTTCCCGCAGCGAGTCGGTCGGCATCTGCGACCATGCCGTCATCGTCTTCAGCGTCGGCTTCCCCAGCGACACCACGTGCAGCACGGCGCGGCTCCGGCGCAGCTCGTCGAGCAGACGGTCGGCGCGGACGCTGCTGAACTCCGGCCCCTCGAGCATCAGGACGACGAGCACCGGCCGTTCGGCGTCGCGGGATCCGAGCGCCTCGATCGCGTCGTGCACGCCGTCCAGGAGATACGCCCCGGTCGTCGTCCGCGTCGTCAGCTGCCGCACCCCCTGATAGAGCGCCGCGACGTCGCCGGTGAAGTCGACGATGGCGGTGTTGCGCCCGCCGATGCTGAAGAGCGCAATCTCCCCGAGCCCGCCGAGCCGCTGGATGAAGAGCCCGGCCCCTTCCCGGATGAAGCGCAGCCCCGGGCCGGAGTCGTCCACCAGCAAGGCGACACGCAGCGGCGCCGTCGCGCGCTCGAGCCCCACTACCTCGAGCCGTCGGCCATCTTCCTTGACGACGAGGTCGGCGGCCGTGAGATCGGCCACCGGCGCGCCCCCCTTCCCCGAGGCACTGATGTAGAGATGGCGCAGCGTCTCGGTCGCGCCTGGCTGCGTTCCCTGCGCGCTCACCGTCCCGCCCGGACAGATCGTCAGCAGCAGCGCCGCGCAGGCCGTGATGCGGTCCATGGGGAGGAGCCTAATGGCATTCGGGAGACACGCGCAACCGGAGAGCGCCCCCCGGTAGGCTATGATCGGCTCACTCCATGACGAGTCCCATGCGCTCGCGCGCCTTCTTCCGCCGTCTCGCTCTCGCGCTGCTGCCGCTCGCCGCTGCCGCGGTATCCGCCTGCGGCTCGAGCTCGCCGACCTCCCCCTCGACCTCGGTCGGGCTGGACGTCCCCTACAGCCAGAGCGATCTGACGGTCGGCGCCGGCACCGAGGCCACCAGCGGCCGGCGGCTGGCGGTCAACTACACCGGCTGGCTCTACGATCCCGCGCGGCCGGATCACAAGGGCCAGCAGTTCGACTCCAGCAGCGGCCGGGGGGCCTTCAGTTTCACCCTGGGTGCCGGTCAGGTGATCCGGGGCTGGGACCAGGGCTTCACCGGCATGCGCGTCGGCGGCACGCGGCGGCTCGTCGTCCCGCCCTCGCTCGGTTACGGCGCCGCCGGCAGCGGCCCCATCCCCGGCAACGCCACGATGGTGTTCGACGTGGAACTGCTGGACGTCCAATAATGTCGGCGCGACCGCGTGCGAGCGCACGGCGCGCCTGAGCGTTTATGGGTGAGAAGCCCCTCGTCCTCGTGCTCGACGACGACGCCGCCGTGCGGACGGCGATGGGGCGGCGGCTGCAGGCGTATGGGTATACGGCCGCGCCCGCCGCGACGCTCGATGCCGCGCGCGCGATCCTCGGCACGATGCGGATCGAGGCGCTGATTCTCGACGTCAACCTCGACGCCGGCCAGAGCGGGCTCGAACTGCTGGCGACGATTCGGGCGCGCCAGGAGTTCGACAAGGCCCCCATCCTGGTCTTCACCGGCAGCTTCCTCTCCGACGCCGAGCAGGCGAACATCCGGCGCCACCGGGCGTTCCTGTTCCGCAAGCCCGAGGGCTTCGACGCGCTCATCAAATTCCTCGACACGCTGACCGGGCGCGATCAGGCGCACTGACGCTCCGGCTCAGTCGGCTTCCGGGGCCGTTTCGCGCTACAATAGCCGTTTCCCCCCGGTCGGTCGCACGCTGCTGTCGGCCTGGCGCACCGTCTTCCCAGCGGCGGGAGGCGTGTCCGGGAGCCCAGGATGTATTCATGATTTCAGTCACCGGCGTTTCCATGCGGTACGGGTCGAAGGTGCTCTTCGACGACGTCGCCACGACCTTCTCCGCCGGGCGCCGCTACGGCCTGACCGGGCCGAACGGGGCCGGCAAGTCCACGTTCATGAAGCTGCTGACCGGCGAGCTGCCGCCGCAGCAGGGGACGGTCGCCCGCCCCGCCAAGCTCGGCGTGCTGCGGCAGGACCAGTACGCCTTCGACCGCTTCCGCGTCATCGACACCGTGATTATGGGCAACGCCCGGCTCTGGGCCGCACTCGAGGAGCGCGAGCGCCTCTACGCGCTGCCGGAGATGACGCACGACGACGGCATGCGGCTGGGCGAGCTCGAGGGCATCGTCGGCGAAGAGGACGGCTATACGGCCGAGAGCGACGCCGCGATCCTGCTGCAGGGGCTCGACATTCCCGACGAGCTGCACGAGCGGACCATGGGCGAGATCCAGGGCGGCCAGAAGGTGCGCGTGCTGCTGGCGCAGGCGCTGTTCGGGCAGCCGCAGGCGCTGCTCCTCGACGAGCCGACCAACCACCTCGACCTCGACTCGATCCACTGGCTGCGCGAGTTCCTGGTGCGCTACTCGGGCACGCTGATCGTCATCTCGCACGACCGGCACTTCCTCAATTCGGTGTGCACGCACATTGCCGACATCGACTACCAGACGATCATCACCTACACCGGCGGCTACGACGACATGGTGATGGCCAAGACGCAGATCCGCTCCCGCATCGAGTCCGAGAACGCCCAGCGCGAGAAGAAGATCCTGCAGCTGAACGACTTCATCGCGCGCTTCGGCGCCGGCACGCGCGCCAGCCAGGTGACCTCGCGGCGCAAGGAAGTCGAGC
>JBDTOB010000194.1:0-5667 GCA_039933435.1 Acidobacteriota bacterium
CGCTCAGCCACATGTTCGGCCAGGCGATGGCGACCTTCATCCCGCCGATGCTGCCCGGCGTGGTCGTCTTCACGCGCAGCTACGCCCCCGACGACATCATCCGGCAGATCCGCGAGCGGCGGATTTCGGTGCTGGTGTGCGTGCCCAAGATCCTGGACGTGCTCAGGGAGCACATCCTGCGGGTGGCGCCCGAGGCCGCGGACGCGCCGGTCACGCTCCACTGGATGCGGCGCTGGTGGCGGTTCCGCCGCATCCACCGCCTCTTCGGCTTCAAGTTCTGGGCGATGGTGGTCGGGGCGGCGCCGCTCGATCCCGAGCTCGAGGCCTTCTGGGGCCGCCTCGGGTTCCTCGTCGTCCAGGGCTACGGGCTGACCGAAACCGCGCCGATTGTGACGCTGAACCATCCGCTCCACGCCTCCCGCGGCGCCGTCGGCAAGCCGATCGCCGGCGTCGAGGTGCGGATCGCCGAGGACGGCGAGATCCTGGTGCGCGGCGACAACGTCACCAGCGGCTACTACAACGCACCCGCCGAAACCCGGGCGGCGTTCGTCGACGGCTGGTTTCACACCGGCGACATCGGCGACCTGGACGATCAGGGCCGGCTGCGCATCCGCGGCCGCAAGAAGGAGATGATCGTCACCTCCGACGGACTGAACGTCTTTCCGGAAGATGTCGAGCGCGTGCTCAACACCGTCCCCGGCGTCGCCGACTCCGCTGTCGTCGGGCTGACGGCCCCGGGATCGCACGCCGAACGGGTCCACGCGGTGATTGTCGGCGCTCCCGGGCTGGATCTGGAAGAGGTCCTGCGGGTCGCGAATGCGCAACTACCGGATCACCAGAAGGTCCGCGCCGCGACGCGGTGGCCGGGGGGCGAGCTGCCGCGGACGGAGGGCACGCGCAAGCTGAAGCGCCGCGAGCTGCGCGAGCGGCTGGCCGGCGCCGCCGGCGGCGCCGCGCCGCCGCGCGCGCCGCGCGATCGCTCGGTCGCCTCGGTCCTCGAGCGCTTCGCCCCGGGCCGTGCGATTGGCCCGGAAACCACGGTGGACGAGCTCGGCCTGAGCTCGCTCGAGCGGGTCGAGCTGATGATGGCGATCGAGGAAACCCTGCAGGTCACGGTCGATGAGGGACGCTTCGCCGCGGCGCGCACCGTGGCGGACCTCGACGCGCTGAGCCGCC
Source organism: Acidobacteriota bacterium (assembly GCA_039933435.1). Classification (GTDB taxonomy): domain Bacteria; phylum Acidobacteriota; class Vicinamibacteria; order Vicinamibacterales; family 2-12-FULL-66-21; genus JALZOC01. The sequence continues at coordinate 1,177 of JBDTOB010000194.1, forward strand.
CGATTGACGCGCCCGGCGCCGCGGGGGCTGTCGCCGCGAGCGAGCCGTTTGAATTTCCGGCGTGGAACCGCTCGGCGCCGGTGGCGGCGCTGCGGCGCGCCAGCCTTCCGACCTGGATTCTGCCGCTGTCGCAGCTGTTCGTCTCGCTCGAGGTTCGCGGCCTCGAGCACGTGGAGGCGGCGGGCGACGGCGTCATCTTCGCCGCCAACCACCAGAGCCATCTCGATACGCCGATGATCCTGAAGGCGCTGCCCCCCCGCTGGCGGTACCGGCTCGCACCCGCCATGGCCAAGGAGTTCTTCGGACCGCACTTCCATCCCGAAAACTTCTCCGCGCGCGCACGGCTGACCAACAGCCTCAACTACTATCTGGCGGCGGCCTTCTTCAACGCCTTCCCGCTGCCGCAGCGCGAAACCGGCACCCGACAGACGCTACGCTATATTGGAGAGCTGGTCGGCGGCGGCTACTCAGTCCTCATCTTCCCGGAGGGCCGGCGGACCGACCAGGGGGAGATCGGACGCTTTCAGCCGGGGGTCGGGATGATCGCGGCCAGGCTGGGGGTCCCGGTGGTCCCGGTCCGCTTGCATGGTCTGGACCGTATTCTCCATCACACGTGGAAATTTCCCGCCCGGGGCGCCGCCAGAGTCACCTTCGGTTCCCCTATCTTATTGCAGGGTAACGACTACGGCCAACTGGCCGCACAGGTGGAAGAGGCCGTACGTAAACTTGACGGCTGAGTTTGCTTCTCGTGTCCGAATATGGCACAATCTTTGATAGGAAAGGATAGCAATTGAGCAAGGATGATCTGATTGACGTGCAAGGCACGGTCGTGGCGGTCCATAGCGGCGGTTTGTATCGCGTGCAGTGTGACCAGGGCCACGAGGTGCTTGCTCAGTTGAGCGGCCGGATGCGCCGCTTCCGAATCAAGGTGGTGCCAGGCGATCGAGTGACGGTCGGCGTTTCCCCCTACGATCCCGTCCGCGGCATCATCACCTTCCGCGCTCGCTAGACCATAGCTTTGAATTCTCAATCACCACAGCACCGGACGCCGAACGGCCGACGCGGGCGTCGAGGTCCGCGCTCCGGATCGGGCCGCTCTTCGGGCGGCGCCCATTTTCAGGTTCCGCAGACGACGCGGGAAGTGACCAGGCCGCAGGCCGAGTACGATTCCAAGCCGGTCGGCTTCGACACGCTCGGGCTCGAGAGCTCGCTCATCGAAGGCATCCGCATCCGCGGCTTCCTGAGCACGACGCCCATCCAGAGCGCCGTCATCCCCATCGTCATGAGCGGCGACGACCTCATCGGCTGCGCCGACACCGGCACCGGCAAGACGGCGGCCTTCCTGCTGCCGATCCTCAACCGGATGCTTCGCGCCCGCGCCCTCGCGCCCGAAGAGCGCGGCTATACCCGGGTGCTGATCCTCGCCCCGACGCGCGAGCTGGCGGTGCAGATCGAAGACGACGTCCAGGGCTTCATCTATCACACCGACATCACCAGCATCGCGGTCTACGGCGGCGTCGACATGGGGCCCCAGGAGCGCGCCCTGAAGTCCGGCGTCGACATCGTCGTCGCCACCCCCGGCCGGCTGATGGATCACATGCGCAGCAAGACGGTCGGCTTCGACAAGCTCGACACGCTGGTGCTCGACGAAGCGGACCGGATGATGGACATGGGCTTCTGGCCCGACGTCCGCCGGATCGTGCAGAGCCTGCCGGACTCGGCGGCGCGCCAGACGCTGCTGTTCTCGGCGACGATGCCGGAAGAGGTGATGAAGCTGGCGGACGAAGTGGTCCGCGAGGCCAAGTACGTCCAGGTCGGATCGGCCGGCGGACCGGCAAAGAGCATCACCCACACCATCGAGAACGTCGCGGCCGCCGACAAGACCGACTGGCTGGCGAAGTTCCTGCGGCGGGCCGCCGGTCCGGTGCTGGTGTTCATGCGGACCAAGTCGGGGGCGGAGCGGCTGGCGCGCAAGCTGTCGTCGCTCGGGCTCAAGGCGGCGGCGCTGCATGCCGACCGCACCCAGCAGCAGCGGACCCAGGCGGTCGAGGGGTTCCGCAGCGGCAGCTACCGCGTCCTGGTTGCGACCGACGTCGCGGCGCGCGGGCTCGACATCGACGGCATCACCCACGTCGTCAATTACGAGGTCCCCTCCAATCGTGAAACCTACGTGCACCGCGTCGGCCGCACCGGCCGCGCCGACGCCACCGGGACGGCACTGACACTGGTCGCCCCGGAGGAGCTGCGCGCGCTGCAGGCGCTCCAGCGATCCTTCGGGCTCGAATTGCAGGGATGATGGACGACAGGAACCCGTTCGCGCCAGCGGACGCACCGGACGAGGCAGAGACCACCCGTATCGGAGAAACGCCGGCGGCGCCGTCCATCGGCGCGTCGCCCGGAGGCAATGGCGCCTCCCCCGCCTCGACGCCGGAGCTCTCGGCCGCGGTGGCCAAGTTCAACTCGTGCCGGTGGCGCGCCACGCCCGACGTCGGCGACTACTGCACCCACCGTGACGTGTTGCCGTTTGCCGGCAAGGAAGGGTTCGTCGCCGATTCCTGGTGCCCGGAGTGCGCCTTCTACAAGCTGCGCCGGACCCCGAAGAAGCGCGACTACAGCTACTGAACGCGGCGGCCGCGCCGCCGACGCCTTCGCCTCCCCTACTCCAGGAACTCCGCCGCCAGATCCGTCCACTCCCCGTCCGGCGCCAGCGCCTGATATGTCTTCCAGTGCGGCTTGGCTTCCGGCGAATGCCCTGTCTTCTCGAGCGTGACCGCGAGATAGAAGTGGGCGTCGGCGTAATCCGGGTTGAGCGCCACGGCGTCGCGGTAGCAGAGCAGCGCCCGGTCGTAGCGGCCGAGGTCGTGCTGGATGTTGCCGGCGTTGAAATGCGCCTCGAAGCAGGAGGGATCGAGGGTGATCGCCCGTTCGTAGAGCGCCTGGGCCTCGATCAGCTGGTCGCGCCCGTAATGGATGTTGGCCAGGTTCACGAGCGCCGGGACGAGGTCGGGGTCGATCACCAGCGCCTTGCGGTAGGCGGCCGCGGCGTCGTCCATGGTGCGCTCGTCGCCTTCATCCAGCCGCGACCCCTCGATGAAGTACTTCGCCGCCAGCGCCGCCTGCGGCTCGGAGAGCCGCGACGGCACGCTGCCGGGCAGCGAGGCTGGCGGGTGCCGCAGCGGCTTGCGCCCTTCGAGGCTGACCACCTTGGCGCGCGGCGCGTCCGAGGGTCCGTGGCTGGCGACGAAATCGAGCTGCAGCTGCCCCTCACGCTCCGCGATCAGGGCGCGAAGAACGACGCGCAGCGGCGTGCCGCGCTCGAGCCCTTCGGAGACCTGACGGATGGTGAGCAGATCGGAGAAGCTGTAGTCGCGGCGCTCACCCGCGGGACCGCGCGGGCGCAGCAGCCCCCACTTCTCGAGGTAGCGCAGGTGCCGCTCGGTGACCGCGGGGTAGACGCTGCGGATGTCGCGCAGACCGTAGGGACCACCCGTGGATGACGGGAGCGACGTCATTGTCCGGACGATGCGCGATGGCGGGCGGAATGTCAAGCCGGTCGGATGCAGGATAATGTCGCATGCTGCTCGCCGGAGACGTCGGTGGAACGAAGACACTGCTGGGGATCTTCCGGTCCGGTGATGCCCGGCCCGAGCCGGAACACGTCGAGTCGTTCGTCACCCTCGATTATCCCGGGCTCGAACCGATGGTGCGCGGCTTCCTCCGCGGCCGTGACGTCGATCCCGCGGACATCGAGGCGGCCTGCTTCGGCGTCGCCGGCGCGGTGACCGAACAGGTCGCGCGCCTGACCAACGTCCCGTGGCGGATCAGCGGCGGCGACCTCAAGGCGGCGCTGGGATTCCGGCGGGCGCGATTGCTGAACGACCTCGAGGCGCTGGCCTACGGGGTCACCACCCTGGTTCCCTCGGAACTGTGCGTGCTGCAGCGGGGAACGCCGTCTCCGGGGGGGAACGCGGCGGTCGTCGCCGCCGGCACCGGCTTTGGCGAAGCCATCCTCCTGAACGTCGACGGCCGCCTGGTGCCCGGCGAGTCCGAAGGCGGCCACGCCGACTTCGGCGCGCGCACGCCCCGCGAGCTCGACCTGGTGCGCGAGCTGACGCGGATTTTCGGGCGCGCCAGCGTCGAGCGCGTCCTCTCCGGGCCGGGCATCGTCAACCTCTATCAGTTCACCCACGACGCCTTCGGGACCAACGACCGGCTGTCCGCGAACAGTATCGCTCCGGCGCGGCTCTGCGACGCCGTCGGAGAGGTGGAGGACGCGGCCGAACTGCCGGCGCGCATCAGCGCCGCCGCGGCCGGGCGCACCTGCGCCAGGTGCGTCGAAGCCATGGACATGTTCGTATCCGCGTACGGAGCCGAGGCGGGCAACGTCGCGCTGCGGGCGGTGGCCACCGCGGGCGTCTTCATCGGCGGCGGCATCGCGCCGAAGATCCTGCCGGCGCTGCAGGGCGGTCTCTTCCTCGAGGCCTTCCTCGC
>JBDTOB010000195.1:0-5642 GCA_039933435.1 Acidobacteriota bacterium
CCATTCGCGGATGACGTTGTCGGATCAGCCTCCCGGCGCCGCCAGCCAGCCCGGCTCACCCACGACAATCATTTCGTTCGTGGTCCATCGCACCATCGATCGATGGCTGTGCGCCTCAGCGCATCGCACCGACGTCGTCATCATCCCGGACGCGGCGACGGCCGTCGTCGGCGCGGCGGGCGTGTTCGGGGTGGTGGAGGGCCAGCCGGCCAGGTCATAGCCCCTGGCTGGGCGGCCTGGTGGGAGGATTTGCCGTAATCGGACGCACAAGCGGCCGCCATCCCCTACCTGATCGTTGACATGAACAGCCAGCATCTCGCGTTCACGGTGCACGACGGCGACCACGGGTTTTCCTGACGCGGCGCCGACCGCGGACACTCCAAGTGGCTTCAGGAACGGGGCGAGGCCTTCACAGTCTCAGTGTGAAGAACAGGAACGGGAGGATCCCGGACGCCAGGGCAATCCAGCCGTAGCGCCGCAGATGTGGCAGCGTCCACCACATGTAGAGCCCGGACGCGACCCAGCCGATCAGGCCGAGGCACACCAGATCGACGATCAGGCCCCAGGCGAACGGCATCACGCCGTCCTGCTCGAAGCCTCCTCGCGCGTGCATGCCGGTCAGGAACTGATCCCAGCGGAAGCGCCGATCCTCGACCGTCATCAGCCGGCGATCGGCGTAGTACTTCAGCTGGATGGAGTGCCAGAAGGAATACGAGTAGACGTTGACCTGCGCCGGCCCCTGTCGGAACGCGCCGAAGTTCGTCCCATGGATGCCGGCCGTATCGAGCAGCGTGGCCCCCAGACCGCGAAGCGCGTCCGGGCCCTCCGGGATCGGCGCGTCCACTGGAATCTCGGCGCGGAGGGTCCACAGCGGCAGCCCCTTCAACGCGTCGCGCGCCTGGAAGTAGGGCGCGTGCGCGAACGGAATTGACGAGAGCCCGTACATCAGCACCCACGGCACCAACGCCAGGCCGAGGTAAAGATGCGTGCGCCGGTTGAGGTGCGCGAGGGTCATCGTCAGATCGTCGCGAGAAAGGCGACGAAGAGCGCCAGGCCGGCCGCCAGGGCGACAGCGCCCGCGACGCGCGTGACCTTCATCTCCCACCACATCCACAGCCCCGAGCACGCCCACAGCAGCAGGCCGGCGATGAACAGATCGACGGTGACCGCCCACGCCGTGTCGAGGCGGTAGCCTGTGGCATAGCCGCGGCGGCGGTGGAAACGTTCGAGGAGCGACGTCACCCGGGGCGGCTGGCGCTCGACTAACAGTGTGCTGTCCACCGGGTGATAGGTGATCCGGCGCGGCGTCAGCAGGTCCGTCCGCGTCACGACGATGGTGCCGTCGGCCCGGCGGCTGGCGGCGTGCGCGCCGTCGAGTCTGAGGAAGGTCAACATCTGCCGCGCCACAGCATCAGCTGGCGCGTCCGCCGGGAGCGCCGACTCGTAAGCGACACGCCGTTCCTCGCTGAACGCCGGCGCTGTTCCTGAAACGGTGAACCACGTCCGGTGGTTCATCGCCAGCGTGCTGAGGGCGTACATCAGCACCCACGGCGCGAGCACGAGCGCGGCGTACATGTGAGTACGTCTGATGAGTCTGGAGATCATGGTTCGGCCACCATTGAGTGCCGGCGGCACGTCTCGCGTCAAGCACCGAAACGATCGGCGGGTCGCGGGCGGAGACCTACCGGCGGCCACATTCTGACGACGGAGGAGCGAAGGGGCGCGACGACACCGGGCCGTGTCGTCAGGCCGGGCCTCCGGTCCGCGGCCCGCGGCGGGGCTTGCGGGAGCCGGCGCTGTTCTTCTGGACCCGAAGCGTCCAGGCGGCGCGCAGCGCGCCGGTGAGCTGATCCCGGGTCGCCGGGGCCAGCCGGATGTGGGTGGCGCCCATCCTACCCCAGCCGCCGGCGACCGGCAGATAGAGGTCGGGTTGTTCGGCGACGAACTCCGCCTGGACCTCGGGCGTCAGCATCAGATTTCCGAAGCCCTCCTTCACCGACGCCAGCGTCGCGAAGATGCGCCCGCCGACGCGGAAGTCCACCGCCCCCATGTGCGAGCCTTCCTCCGCACCGTCGAAGCTCAGGGCGATGCGCCGGAAATCTTCCGCGGTCATCGACTGCGCCTCCTGGTTGCACGGGGCGGCGATGACGTCCCGGGGCGCACCTCGGCGCAGATCTCGCGGACGCAGGTGCGCAGCCAGCGATGCGCCGGATCGGCGTGCATGCGCGGGTGCCAGAGCAGCGACACCATGAGCTCCGGGGTGTCGATCGGCAGCGGGAAGCTGTGCATGCCGGCGCGGAGGTTGCCGGTGTGCCGCTCGGGAACGGTGGCGATCAGGTCGGAGGCCCTGGCGAGCGCCAGCGCCGTCGAGAAGCTGCCGACGATGGTGACGATCTCCCGCGCCAGCCCGGACGCCTGCAGCGCGGCGTCAACCGGTCCCCGGTCGAGGCCGCGCCGCGACAGGCCGATGTGCCGCCCCGACGCGTAGCTGTCGCGCGTGACCGTGCGCCGGCTGAGCGGATGCCCCTTGCGGACGACGCCGATGAACCGGTCCCGAAACAAGGGCTGTTCGCGCAGTTCCGGCCCGGTCGCCTCCCCCACCACGCCCGTTTCCAGATCGACGCTGCCGTCGCGGAGCGGCGCGCTGTCTTTGTTCACCTTCTGGAGGAAGCGCAGCCGCACGCCTGGGGCCTCCTTGCCGACGCGGGCGATCAGGCCCGGACCGAAATTCTCCACGAAGCCGTCGCTGGTCCTGACGGTGAACGTGCGGATCAACTGCTCGAGGTTGGGCTTCTCCCCGGGCCGCAGCACCGCCCTGGCGTCGTGCACGAGTTGACCGACGCGCTCGCGGAGCTCGAGCGCCCGCGGTGTCGGCACCAGCCCCCGTCCGGCCCTCACCAGCAGCGGATCACCCGTGGTCTCGCGCAATCGCGCCAGCGCCCGGCTCATCGCCGATGGACTGAGCCGCAGCCGCCGCGCCGCGCCCGCGACGCTGCCCTCGGCGAGCAGCACATCGAGCGTGACGAGCAGGTTGAGATCGGGGGTAGACACCTGTCTACCATGGCGCAGGTGTGACATGGCGTCAAGCGCACGGGTACAGTGCAAACGTTGCGTCTTCCGCTATGCCTCGCCGTTCACTACGCTGGCTTCATGTCGAAGCCAGATGGTGCCGCGATCGAAGCTGCCGTTGAACACGGAGAGGGGACGGCGCCGGCCGGGGCGCTGGCCAGCCTGTCGCTGGCGGTGCTGCTGGCCTCGCTCGGCACCAGTATCGCCAACGTCGCCTTGCCGACTCTGGCGCGCGCGTTCAACGCCCCTTTCCAGGACGTCCAGTGGATCGTCCTCGCCTATCTCCTGGCGGTCACGACCACGGTCGTCGGCGTCGGACGGCTGGGCGACCTGACCGGCCGGCGCCGGCTGATGCTGGCCGGCGTCCTGCTGTTCACGCTGGCGTCGACGCTGTGCGGCGCCGCGCCCACGCTTCGGCTGCTGATTGTTGCGCGGGCGGCACAAGGTCTCGGTGCCGCCATCATGATGGCGCTGGCGATGGCCCTGGTCGCCGGGACCGTCGCAAAGGACAGAATCGGGAGTGCCATGGGGCTGCTCGCCACGATGTCCGCGGTAGGCACCGCGCTCGGTCCGTCGCTCGGCGGCGTCCTGATTGCCGCGTTCGGCTGGCGCGCCATCTTCCTCGTCAACCTGCCGCTGGGCATCCTGGCCGCGCTGCTCGCGCAGCGCCAGTTGCCCGCGGACACGCCCGGACCGAAGACCGGGCGGACCGGCTTCGACCATCCCGGCACCCTGCTGCTGGTCCTGACGCTCGCCGCGTATGCGCTCGCCATGACGACGGGCCGCGGCCATTTCGGCGCGGTCAACGCGGCGCTGCTGATCGTCGCCGCCTGTGGCGCCGGCCTCTTCGTCGCCGTCGAGGCCAGGGCCGTGTCCCCTCTGATCCGGCTGGCGATGCTTCGCGACCCGGAGCTGCGTGCGGCTCTCGCCATGAGTGCGCTGGTTTCGACGGTGCTGATGACGACACTGGTGGTCGGGCCGTTTTATCTGTCGGGCGCGCTCGGGCTCGACACCGCGGCCGCCGGGCTGGCCCTGTCGGCCGGCCCGCTGGTCGCCGCGATCAGCGGGATGCCCGCCGGCCGCCTCGTGGACGCATTCGGCGCACCGCGCATGATCCTGATCGGGCTCGTCGTCACGGCGGCGGGCTGCTTCATGCTCGCCGTGCTGCCGGCGACGCTGGGGATCGCCGGCTACGTTGCTCCCATTGCTGTCGTCACCGCCGGCTATGCGCTGTTCCAGGCAGCCAACAACACCGGCGTCATGGCCGATATCCGTCCCGACCAGCGCGGCGTCGTCTCGGGCATGCTCAACCTGTCGCGCAACCTCGGCCTCCTGACGGGTGCCTCCGCCATGGGGGCCGTGTTCGCGCTTGCCTCGGCGGCGGCCGACATCCCAGGCGCACGTCCCCAGGCCGTTGCCGCCGGCATGCGGATCACCTTCGCCGTTGCCGCGATGGTGGTCGTCTCGGCGATGTCGATTGCGGTTGGCAGCCGGGTGCAGGCGCCGCGGCCCGGCGGTGTTGATCGCCTTCACGACATGCCGCCGCTGCGGAATCAGCCGTGATGCCTTACTATCCTTCGCGAGCCCGCGGGTTCTCCTTCAGGAGTGTTCATGCATCGAACGCTGTCGCGCATGCTGCTGCTGCTCGCACTGTCCGCGGCATCGCTGTCTGCGCAACGGGCGGCGATTCCTGAGCAGCTCACGTTCACGCCGACTCACGCCAGCGGCATCTACGCGGTCGGCGAGACCGTCGGCTGGACGGTCACCCCTGGTCCAACGCCGCCCACCTTCGCCTACAAGTGGACCATTCGCCGCAACAACGCTTCGGTCCTCAAGGAAGGCAGGCTCGATCTCTCGAGCGGTAAGGCGGTCATCGAAATCGTCGCCGACCAGCCGGAGATGATCTATGTTGCCGTGGAAGCTTACGAGGACCGGGCATCGACGCCCGCAGCACCGGCCGATGCGCCGCACTTCGAGGGGGGCAACACCGGGCGCAACACCGGCTTTTACGCGGTCGGCGCCGTGGTGGCGCCCTCGAAGATTGGCGTGTCCACGCCCCGTCCCGCCGACTTCGACGCGTTCTGGGAGGGCAAGCTCGCCGCCCAGGCCAGGGTGCCCGTCAATGCCACGCTGACGCCGGTCGAGACCGAGGTGCCCGGCGTGACGATGCAGATGTTCAGTCTCGACGCACTGGGGTCCAAAGCGCACGGCTACATCGCCAGGCCGGCGGCGGAGGGCCGGTATCCCGCCGTCATCCAGTTGCAGTATGCGGGCGTCTACGCCTTGAACGCCGGCGCGGTGGCGCGGCGTGCGGTGGAGGGCTGGCTGGTCCTCAACGTCGATTCCCACGACAAGCTGCCGTCGGAGCCCGCCGGCACGGTGCCGCGCAACTACCGGGAGGTCGGCAACACCGACCGCGAGACCTCGTATTTCCTCAACATGTACCTGCGCGACTCCCGCGTGCTCGACTATCTGCTGACCCGGCCGGACTGGGATGGCAAGACCGTTGTCCTGATGGGCGGCAGCATGGGCGGTCAGCAGAGTCTGGCGCTGGCCGGCCTGCGGCCCGACCG
>JBDTOB010000196.1:0-5628 GCA_039933435.1 Acidobacteriota bacterium
AGCGCGGCGCCGAGAATCCAAACCAGGTATCTTGCCATGGTCCGTATTACGACCCCTGGGCGGCGCGCGTTTACCGGCGCGGACGGCGTCGCCTCGCGTTTGACCGGTCGGGCTGGGAACCGGCTAAATCACTGGGAGTGAACCGCTTGGACCGACCGGCGCTGGAAGGGCTGGGAGGGGCTGGCGGGACCTCGAATCAGCCCTGGACGCCGCCGGCGGGGGAGGCTCCGGGCGGATCGATCGCCGACTCCGGTCGCGACCGGCCCAGCGCGAACAGTTCGAGGCGCTGGATGACTTCGCCGACGATGTTGTTCGGCGTCGAGGCCCCAGCCGTGAGCCCCACCACCAGCCCGCCTGCCGCCGGCAGCCAGTCAAGGGCCACCGATTCGGTGCCGGCGGTGGTCGAGGGCGCGCCGACCGGACGGTGGCGCAGCTCGGTGGCCGACACCATGCAGTCGGGATCGGCGATGTGATAGGTGGGCACCCGCGCCGCGCACAGGCGCGCGAGGTTGCAGGTGTTGCTGCTGTTGTAGCCGCCGACCACGAGCATGAGATCCAGCCGCTGCTCGTCGAGCAGCGCCACGATCGCGTCCTGGCGCTCCTGGGTGGCGCTGCAGATGGTGTCGAACGAGCGGAACTGGCTGGCGAGCGCGTCCTCGCCGTAGCGGGCCCGGATCGCCTCACGGAACATCTCGCCAATCTCGAGCGACTCGGTCATCAGCATCGTCGTCTGGTTGGCGCAGCCGACGCGCATCAGGTCGCGATCCGGATCGAAGCCCGGGGAGGCGGCCGCCGCGAAGCGCTCCAGGAAGGCGGCGCGGTCGCCGCCCGCGCGGATGTAGTCGCACACCTGGCCGGCCTCATCGCGGTCGAGGACGATCAGGTAGCGCCCCTGCGGATACTTCAGCGCCTGGGACGCGGTGGCGCGCGTCTCTTCGTGGCGGACCTTGCCGTGGATGATGGAGGTGAACCCCTCCCGCGCGTAGCGCACGACGTTCTTCCAGACATTGAGCACCGAGCCGCAGGTGGTATCGACAAGCGTGCATCCCTGGCTGGAGAGCTGCGCCATGTCGGTCACCGTCACCCCGAAGGCCGGCAGAATCACGACATCCTCCGGCCCCAGCTGCTCGCGCTGTTCGCCGGGATCCGAAAGGAAGCGGATGCCGGCCTCGCGCAGCCGATCGTTGACGTGCGGGTTGTGGATGATCTCGCCGGTGAGGAAGACGTGGCGATCGGGGAAGCGCCGCCGCGCCTGGTAGGCGTAGTCGACGGCCCGGTCCACGCCGTAGCAGAAGCCGAATTCGCGGGCGAGGTGGACGGTCAGCCGTCCGGCATCGTGCCGGAAATCGTTGGCGCGAACCGCGTCGACGATGGCGCTGTGGTACGCGGCGGCGAGCTCTCCCGCCACGGCCGCCTTCATGTCGAGGCCCTTGCGGAAGACGAGCGGCTGGGACGTCGCCACTAGCGCGGCGGCTCGCCCGCGTGCGGCGTGAACTCGTCGAACGCGCGCAGCTCAGGAACGGAAGGACGCGACAGCGACGCATCCAGGTCCCGCAGGAAGGCCTCGTCGCCAGCGGTTTCCCGGGACGGCGACGCCGGTTCGGACTGCTGCACCGAGAGCCGGGCCTGGACGCCCGACGGACGGCTGCTCGCCAGATGCCGGAAATCCATCATCTGGCCGACGCCGACGCCGACGATCAGCCCCGCGGCCGCCGCCGCGGCGATCCAGCGCGGCGTCCCGGAGGAGCGGGAGGTCGCCGGCGGCGCGAATTTCGGGAAGGCAATCACCCGGGTCGGATGCTCGGCCGCCTCGAGCCGGCGGAAAATCTGCGCGCGCTGCGCCGCCAGGCGCTCGGCGGGGAAGAGCTCGTCCGCCTCGGCGACGGTGTCGGCCTTCAGCTGATCGAGCCAGCCCTCGAGCTGCGTGAAACGGGCGCGGCACGTCGCGCAGTCCGCGAGATGCGGATGCCCCGGCCTGGCCGCGAGCCGGTTCTCTGCGCACACCGCCGCCAGAGCCGCATCGTCCAGATGGTGGCTGCGCCTCAGGCTATTAAGGATTGACACGGCGTTTCTCCCCAGATCTCTCCGTCGTCTCCGCCAGCAGGATGCGCAGCCGCCGGATCGCCCGGAACAGGTGGACCCGCACGGTGGATTCGTTCAGCCCGGTCATGGCGCTCACCTCCCGCGACGTGCACCCTTCGTAATGACTCAGCATGAACACCGACCTCTGACGCTCCGGCAACTTGGCGATGGCGCGATTGACGGTCGCGCGCCGCTCCCGCGCGAGCAGCTGATCCTCGGGCGACGGTCCCTTGGCCGCGGTCCGTTCGGCAAAATCCTGCTGCCCTCCGGGGCCGTCGGGCATCGGCACGAACCAGCGGCCCCGCCGCGTGCGCGCCTTGATCCGGTCCAGGCAGCCGTTGATCAGGATGCGCGTGAACCAGACTTCGAAAGGCAGCTCCTCCCGGAACGACGCCAGGTGCGAGTAGGCCTTCACAAAGGCGTCCTGCACCGCCTCGTCAGCCTCGGCGGGGTCCCGCAGGTAGTGGAGCGCGATGCGCACGGCCCGGCGCTGATGCCGGCCGACCAGTTCGGCATAGCGTTCGCGCGCCTCGGGCAGCCGACCCTCGGCCTGCAGGGCTTTCACGGCCGAGGCCGCGGTGCCGTCCGCTTCGCGCCCGGACACGCCGGCCGCGTGGGCTCCTGTCATGTGATACGCCTCGATCGGCGGAACGTTTACCCGGGCGGACCCGGCCGAGGGGGCGGGTGCCCCGCGTCCCCACATTATAGGCGATGGCGCAGGCGGCGATGACTGAACCGCCCGGCTCATCGGCCGCCGCGGCGCAGCCGGGTGCCGGGAAAGTAGCGCTCCAGCACCGCGCTGACGCTCGCGCCGGCGCGCAGCCGGGCGAGCGCGCCCGCCTGGCACAGGCCGACGCCGTGGCCGAACCCCCGCCCGCTGAACACCAGGCCGCCGCCATCCGTCCGGACGTCGAACCACGTGCTCCGGATGCTGCGCGCCCCGAACGCGTTCGTGAGCGCCGTCCGCAGCGCCGCGCCGCTGACGACATGGGGGGTGGTGCCGCGCACGGTGAGGTGCTCGATGCGCCCCGCGGGATCGCGATCGAGCACCTCGAGCGCGTCGAACCGGGCGCCGACGCGGGTGGCGGGGTCCGCGTTGAGGGCCGCCAGCAGGCTGCTGCGGCTGGTGCGGTATTCCCACGCGAGGTGCGCCGAGGCGGCGTCGCCGTCGTCCGCCCGGCCGACGAGGTAGGGGCGCGGGGTGCCGCCCCAGACGTCGGCGGCCGAGCTCGTCCGCCCGCCGCAATCGGCGTGAAACACCGCCAGCGCGGGGGCGCCGGCGAACCACAGCACCTCGCCGCGGGTGCGCCGCACCGCCGCGGCCGCCTGCGGTGCCCATCGCGAGGTCACGAGGCGCTCGGGCTGGAACAGCTGGCAGTGGGTGCGGTCGCAGAGATCGTAGCCGTCGCGGGCGTGGCGGCCGCGGTGCCCGAGGGCGTAGGTCCGTCCGAGCACCGCCTGCACTTCGAACATCCGCTCGACGACCGCCGGATCGCCCGCGGCCGGCGCGAACTCCGACAGGATCGTGGCCTCGACGTAGTCCTCGAGCGACATCGACCGCACCGTCAGACGTCCCGCGGCCGTCGTGCCGATTCGCAGCTCGGTCGGGGCCCCCCCGGACGGGAGCGACGGCCGTCCCGGCGCGCCCGGGGACGACGAGCACGCCTGGACGGCGAGCGCCGCCGCCAGCACGATCCGCGCGCCTCTCGTCGTCACCCTCATCAGCTGCGGGCAGTATAGACTTAGCCCGCCCCGGGGCTTCCGATGCCGCGAATCCTGATCATCGACGACGACACCTCGGTGCGCGACAGCACCGAACGCATCCTGCGCGCCGCGGGCTACGCGGTCGAGACCGCCGCCGAGGGGGAGAAGGGTTTCAGCGTCGCCATCGCCGGCGGGTTCGACGTGATTCTGTCCGACATGCGGATGCCGGGGCTCTCGGGTCTGGACCTGCTGCGGAAGCTGCGCGATCACAAGGTCGATGCGTCCTTCATCATCATGACCGGCTTCGGAACGGTCGAGACCGCCGTCGAGGCCATGAAGCTCGGGGCGGTGGACTTCGTCCAGAAGCCGTTCTTCCGGGATGAGCTCCTGATGCGCGTGCGGAGTGCGGCCGAGCGACGGCACCTGGCGCGCCACGTCGACCTGCTGCAGCGCACCATCCGCCCGGTCGGCTCCCTCGAGACGCTGATCGGCACCAGTCCGGCGATGACCCAGGTGAAGGAGCACATCCGGCGGGCCGCACCGGTGCAGGGCACGGTCCTCATTACCGGGGAGACGGGCACCGGCAAGGAGCTGGCGGCGCGCGCCATCCATGCCGGGAGCGCGCGGGCCGGCCGCGCGTTCGTGGCCCTCAACTGCGCCGCGCTCACCGAGTCGCTGCTCGAAAACGAGCTCTTCGGCCATGGCAAGGGAGCCTTCACCGGCGCCGCCGCTCCGCGAGCCGGGCTGATCGAGCATGCCTCCGGCGGCACCCTGTTCCTCGACGAGATCGGCACCATGTCCGGCGCGCTCCAGGCCAAGCTGCTGCGCGCGCTGGAGTCCGGCGAAGTCCGCCGGATGGGGGAGAACGACAGCCGGCGAGTGGACGTCCGCTTCGTGGCCGCCACCAACGTCGACCTCAAGGCGGCAATCGAGGCGGGGGAGTTCAGACGGGATTTGTTCTACCGGCTGAACGTTCACCGCATCCACATGCCGCCGCTGCGTGATCGGGGTGACGACCTCACGCTGCTGGTCGACAGCTTCCTCGCCCGGTTCGGCCCGGCCGCCGGCGTCGAACGGTGCAGCCCGGAGACCTGGACGCTGCTCTCGGCGTACAACTACCCCGGTAACGTCCGGCAGCTCGAACACATGATCCAGCGTGCGGTCGCCATCGCCCAGGGGCCCGAGCTGCGGCCGGAGGATCTGCCCGAAGAGGTGACCGCGGCTCCGGAACTCCCCGCCTCGCCCGAGGGCACGGTGGCGGCGGCCCGGGAGCGCGCCGACCGCGAAGCCATCGTCACCACCCTGTCGCGCCACGGCGGCGAGATCGCCGCCGCCGCGCGGGACCTGCAGGTCAGCCGGACCACCCTCTGGCGGCTGATGAAGAAGTACGGCCTGAGCGACTGAGCCAGGTCCGCCACGGGCGGCTGTTTCATCCGTGAAACACGGCCGCGTTTCATCGATGAAACGGCCTCCCCGGCGCGGCCTCCCGCGGTTTGTCCCCACGACCGCCAACGCACTGACTGCGCGTGCGTTCGCTACCGCACAGCCCGGTGCGCGCTTTCGGCCCGGCTCTTGCGGGGGGTAGTGCGGCTGGCGGGCATCCCCGCCGTCCACGCACAGCCATGCACACCACAGACAACGCCGTAACGGCGCCGATCGTCGACGAGGGCGCCGGAGCGCTGAACCGCCGGTTGTTCTGGGAGCTCCAGACCATCAATCAGATCTGCGAAGGCACGGCGCGGTCGCTGGAGCTCGAGGAGGTCCTGAATGTCGCTCTCGAGTCGCTGACCATGGCGTTCGCCGCCGACTCCGGCTCCATCCGTCTGCGCGACGACAGCGGCG
>JBDTOB010000197.1:0-5623 GCA_039933435.1 Acidobacteriota bacterium
TGAATCTCCACGGTCCGCGCGAAGTCCGGCGCCAGCCGGTCGTCGACCCAGAAGTAATAGGTGAACCATGATCCCGGCGCCGCGATGGCGACGAGATCGCCGGCGCGTGGATGATCGATGCCGAATGCCGGCTTGTCGTCCGCGCCGAGGACACGCTCGACGCCCGGCGTGCGCTCGAGCAACCCACGCACCTCGCGCAGCTTCGATGTGTCGTTGACGTAGACGTGCGCCACCTGGTGGTCGGCGACGGCGAACGCCGCGCTGGCGCCGGGGTCCAGCATCTCGTGCCCGAGCTCCTCGCGGACGGCGATCAGTCCATGCTGGCGCAGGACGCGATTCAGGTGAACCGGCGAGGAGACCGCCTGGATGCCGTACTCGGAGAGCACGATGACGCGCGCGCCCCGGCCCTCGTAGTAACGAATCAGGTCGTCGCAGACCGCATCCACCTGCCCGCAGTCGGTGGCTGCCTTGGGGTCGGTCGGGCCGACCCGCTGCAGGTTGTAGTCGAGGTGCGGCAGGTAGACGAGCGTCAGGGTCGGATCGAACCGCCGGTCCACTTCCCTGGCCGCCGCGGCAATCCACGCGGTCGATCGAATCGACGCCCGCGGGCCCCAGAACTCGAACAAGGGAAAGGCGCCCAGGGCCGACTGCAGCTCGTCGCGCAGCGCGGCCGGGCGGGTGTAGACGTCCGGCACCTTGCGTCCGTCCGCGGGATACATCGGCCGCGGCGTCACCGAGTAGTCGGCGCTGGAGTACATGTTGAACCACCAGAACAGGTTCGCGCAGGTGAACGACGGGTCCGCGGCGCGGGCGGTCTCGTAGACCTTGGGCGCCTGCACCAGCAGGTTCGACTGTTTCCAGAACTTCACCTCCGCGTCCTCGCGTGAGTACCAGCCGTTGCCGACGATGCCGTGCGAGGAGGGCAGGCGTCCGGTCAGGTAATCGGCCTGCGCGGAGCAGGTCACCGCCGGAAACGCCGACCGGATGCGGGCCATCGTCCCGGTCTCCGCCCAGCGCGTCAGCGCCGGCATCGACGGCCCGAGCAGCCCGGGCGTGAGCCCGACGACGTTGAGGACGACGGTTTTGTGCATGGCGGATCCGGCTGTGGGCGGCGTCAGGGGGCGACCGGAAAGTTCGCCAGCACCCAGTCGTACTCCCGTCCGATCGAGTCCAGCAGGTCGATCTTCAGGCCCGGCGGGAGCACGTCCCAGGTGTAGGTCTCGATTTCGAAGTGGCGCGCGAACGGCGCGCGCGCCGCGGTCTGCAGCAGCGTCTGCACGTAGGCCTGGGTCGAGCCGAGGCCATCGTACTCGGCGGCGAAGAGCGGCACGTGGAAATGGATGCGCCACTGGCTGCCGGGCGCGGGGTTGCCGGCCGCCAGCGCCTCGTGCAGGTCGGCGAAGTGGCGGAGCGGCTGCCCGTCGCGCCGTTCGATCACCTGATGCAGGTAGGTGGTGTCGGCAAAGCGTCCGAGCCGGCCGCGGAGCGCGGCGGCGGCGTCGGCGTCGGCGGGGAAGGTGACGTCGAGCGCCGAGCTGAGCTGCACCCGGCCGACCGAGATGCCCGCCTGCTGCAGGCGTTCGAGCGCCGCATGCGGGTCTTCGAACTCCACGGCGAAGTGACAGCAGTCGAAGCAGATCCTGACGTGTTCCCGTAGGTGGGCCTCGGCCTGCCGCGGGCTGCAGCCGAGGCGCGCGGCGAGCGCCGGACCGCCCTGAGGCAGGAGGACGCGCTCGAAGAAGGCGATGAACTCGTCGCTGTGCTCGATCAGGCAGTCGGGCTCGGGCTCGATGTCGAGATGGAGAATCTGGCCGTGGGCCTCGCGGCGGCGCACCATCGCCTCGACAATGCGGCAGACGTTGGCGGCGAAGGTGTGCCAGTCGCCGGGCGCCGGGGTCTGAATCCAGGGCTTGTAGGAGAGGGGAGCCGTCGAGACGCCGCCGTCGAGGCCCGCCGGCAGCAGCGCGCCGAGGATTTCCACCAGGTCGAGGGTGTAGCGGACGCGCTCGTCGTCGCGCCAGTCGGGGGCATAGACCTCGGCCTTGACCGGGGTGCGATGGAACGAGCCGTGGGGGAAGCCGTTGATGAGCGCGACGTAGAGCTCTTCTTCGTCGAGGAAGCGCCGGAAGGCGGCGAGCGCGGCCGGCTCGAGCAGCTCGCGCGCATCGCGCGCCGAGAGCCGCAGCCCGAGTCCGAACGGGCGGTCCGGCGCCAGCCGCCGCTTGAGCGGCGGCGCGAAGCGGCGCAGGTTGGCCTCGACCTCGCGCCACCCGTCGCCCGGGTGGATGTTGGTGCAGTAGGTGAGATGAAAGTTACCGGCCGGATCCAGCTGCACCTGAGGCGTCTCCGTCAGCCGCGGCGCGTCGCTTCGGCCGGCGTGGCGGCTTCCGCGGGCAGCGTGAACTTCGGCGACTGGCCCAGGAAGCGTGCCGGGTTGTCGAAGACGACCCGCTGAATCAGGGACTCGGGATGGCGGCGGCGCCGCATCTCCATGGCGAAGCGCGGCACCGCGATCGGGTCGCTCGGCCCCCAGTCACAGGCGCCGGCCACGCAGATGCGCTCCGGCCCGTATTTCTCGATGAGGTCGACGGCGCGCTGGGGGGAGATCTTGGTCTGCGGATAGAGCGTCAGGCCGGCCCAGAAGCCGTGCTCGAGGATCATCTCGACGGTGTGCTCCTCGGCGTGGTCCACCATGACGCGCGCCGGGTCGATCTGGCGGAAGCCGCGCAGCACGTCGACCGAGATGGTGGTGCCCTTGTACTTGTCCTCGAGGTGCGGCGTGTGGATGAGAATCAGCTGCCGGTGCGCCAGCGCCAGCTCGATCTGCTCGGTGTAGGTGTCGATCTCGTTGCGGGTGACGCGGTTGAGGCCGATCTCGCCGATGCCGAGCACGGTGGGACGATCGAGGAACCTGGGAATACGCTTCAGCACCTCGCGGGACAGCTCGCGGTCGTCGGACTCCTTGGGATTGACCGCCAGCCAGGTGTAGTGCTGGATGCCGTATTGCGCGGCGCGCGTCGGCTCGAACTCGGTGAGCTGTCGGAAGTAATCCTCGACGCTGTCGCCGCAGCTGCGGTCCCAGCCGGCCCAGAAGGCCGGTTCGGTGACGGCGACGCAGCCGGTGAGCGCCATCTGCTGGTAGTCGTCCGTGGTCCGCGAGACCATGTGTGCGTGGTGGTCGATGTACTTCATGTTCGCTCCTCCGTGCTCCAGCGGTCGTAGGCCCCGAGCGCGCTCTTGCGGTCGAGCCGATCCAGCGGGGTGGTGGTCGGGTCGCTCAGCAGCAGCTGGATGCGGGTCAGCCGGTCGTCCGACCCGGCCAGCGCGCCGATCGCCTCGGCGAAGGCCTTCATCCGGAAATCGGCGGCGGCGAGGCCGGCGTCGGTGCGGTCGAGGCGATCGAGGAAGGCCGCGATCTCGAGCAGCCGGGTGCGGTTTTCGATGAAGTACTCGTCGACGATCTGGGTGGCGGTGAGCGGCGACGCGTGGGCGCGGGAGGGCATGGGCTTGGTCATCGCAATATCCGTCAGGACGCTTTCTGGGCGGTGCGGCTGACGCCCTTGGCGTCGAGCCGCTGCAGGGTTTCGATGCTCCGCAGCATCAGATCGGTGCGGATGTCGTGCACGTCGAACGGGCGGCCGATGTCCTCGAGCATCATGATCGTCAGCCGGCCCCCGAGGTGTTCCTGGAACTCGGCCAGCCCCCGCAGCACCGAGCGCTCGGCGTCCGGCGCCTGAAGGGTGTCGCCGAGGAGGGGCGCATAGACCGCGAGCCCGAGCGCCCCGATCAGGTTGATGATACGCCGCCAGGACGCTTCCGGCAGGTGACCCGCCAGCCAGGAATAGGTGCTGTCGAGGGCGATGCCGACGGCCACCGCTTCGCCGTGGCGCATGCGGTGCTCGGTCAGTTGCTCGAGGCGGTGCGCGGCCCAGTGCCCGAAGTCGAGGGGACGCGAGGAGCCGAGCTCGAACGGATCCCCGCAGGTGGCGATGTGCTGCAGATGGAGCGCGGCGGAGCGCCGCACCACCTGTTCCATCGCTTCGGCATCGCGGCTGCGGAGCGCGGCGGCGTGGGTCTCGAGGAAGTCGAAGAACGCCGCGTCCCTGATCAGCCCGGCCTTGACGGCTTCGCTCAGCCCGCCCCGCCAGTCGCGGTCGGACAGGGTCGAGAGGAAGGCGAAGTCGTTGACCACGGCGAACGGCGCGGCAAAGGTGCCGAGATAGTTCTTCTTGCCGAAGGCGTTGATGCCGTTCTTGACGCCCACCGCGGAGTCGTCCTGGGCGAGCACGGTGGTGGGGACGCGCACCAGGCGGATGCCCCGGTGCGCCGTCGCCGCCGCGAAGCCGGCGACGTCGAGCAGGGCGCCGCCGCCGACGGCGACGAGATACGAATGACGGCAGAGCGCGGCGGCGTGGACGGCGTCGAGGAGCACATCGAGATGCGCGCGATCGTTCTTGACCTGCTCGCCGCCGGGGAGCACCACCACCGGGCCGGCGAGCGCCAGGGTCGCCTGGTGCGCCGCGAAGTACCCGGCAATCGCCTGGCGCAGGCTCGGATGGGCGGCGTCGACGCCGCTGTCGACGACCACCAGCGCGCGGGCGCGGGCGTCCGGCGCCGGCGGCGTCAGCAGGTCACGCAGGATCGGGTTCGACGAGGCGAACGCCCCCCTGGTGAAGTGGACCGGATAGCGGAAGGAGAGCCGTATCTCCTGCTCGATGACATCCATCTCAGGTAACCGAGAACAACCGGGCCAGCCCCGCCGCCGCGACTCCGGTCGCCAGAATCGCCGCGGCGTAGAGCGGGCCCGCGAATGCCGCGCCGAAGGTGGCGTCGACAAGGACGAGGGAGAGCACACCGGCGCGCACCGCCTGGCGGATGAGCGCCGGCTGCGGCTCCCGATACACCCGCCAGAACGGCGGCACCACGCGCCAGGTCAGCAGCAGCAGCACGGCCAGGGCGGCGATCCGGCCCGGCCCGGCCGCTGCCGCCAGGACCGTCAGCGCGACAATCACACCCCCCAACGATATCAGAGCCAGCCCGGCCGCTCCCCGTTTTCCGCCGTGGACCTCCCCCCGGCTGACCAGGGTGACGGCGCTGATGTAGACGAGCGGGATGATGGCCAGCGGCCAGGCGTGGCCGAGCACCGCGGGGGCGGCGGCGATGCCGAGCAGCAGGTTGAATCCGCGGCAGGCCCCCATGGTGAGCGGGCCGAGCAGACCGTGGCGCTTGGAGAGGCCGTCGTAGAGCAGGACCAGTGCGGCGGTGGCGGCGGCGACCAGCCCGGCGGCGGCGGTGGCGGCCGCGGCGCAGGCCACGCCGGCCGCCAGCAGGCCTCCTCCGAACGCCGCCGCGGCGCCCGCGGAGACGCGTCCGCTTGGAATCGGCCGCTCGGGACGTTCGACCGCGTCCAGCCGGCGATCGAAGACGTCATTGAGCACGACGCCGCCGCCGTAGAGACAGGCGGTCGCCGCCACCAGCCACGGCAGCAGCGCCGGCGCGGGGCGTCCGGCGATGGCATAGCCGGCGAGGACGTCGGCGATGGCGGTGACGACATTCGCCGGCCGCAGCAGTTCCAGATACCCGCGTAACACGAGTTCAGCTCCCAACCGCGGGTCCGACCGCA
>JBDTOB010000198.1:0-5606 GCA_039933435.1 Acidobacteriota bacterium
ACCCGCTCGTCGGCGGCGTAGGGGCGGGTGAACGCAGTGTCGGGGGTGATTTCGTCGAAACGGGCCATGGCTGCTCCTCCAGAGGTGCTGACGTTCGATGCTAGCACGCCGGACGTCCGGACGCCGTATACTGGACGGCATGGCCGAAGCGCAGCCGGTGCAGACGTTCGGGAACCACGCGTATCGACCAGCCGCCACGCTGGTCGGGGCGGTGCTGGCGGCATTCGCGTTCGGCACCTTCGTGTCGAGAGTGCTGAAGGGCGATCACTCGGGCGTGATGTTCGCGCTTCTCTCACTGAGCGTCGCGGTGCTGGCGCTGCTCTACATGAGCCGGGCCTACATCACGCGCCTGCAGGATCGCATCATCCGACTCGAGATGCGCGTGAGGGCGGCCTCGATGCTGTCACCTGAACAGCAGCAGCAGCTGAACACCCTCGGCATCAAGCACGTGGCCGCATTGCGCTTCGCCTCGGATGCCGAGCTCTCGATGCTGCTCGACCGGGCGGTGCGTGAAAAGCTGCCGCCGGCCGACATCAAGCGCGCGGTGGCGGCCTGGGTGGCCGATCACCACCGCACCTAACATCCTCGTCTCCCGCACGGGCAGACGGGTCAGGAGCTACCATGAGCGACCCGCAACAGTGCGCCCATCCCGGATGCCTCTGCACAGTGACTCCCAACGGCGAGTTCGGCAAGTACTGCAGTGAACACTGCAAGAACGCCAAAGGGATGACCGAGCTGCGCTGCGGGTGCGGCCACCCCGCCTGCCGCTGATCCGGCCGGCGGACCGGGCGCCTCAGTCGCGCAGTCCCGCCAGACCGAACAACACGGTCGCCAGGGCCGAGTAATCGGCCTCCGACTGTCCGGCCGACACCAGCGCCTCGACCAGCTGGTGGACGGCGGCCGAGACGGGTGCGGGCGTGCCATGCTCGGCCAGCGCGGCGCTGGCGATGCGCAGATCTTTCGCGTAGAGCCCGGCCTTGAAGCCCGGTGTGTAGTTCGAGGCCAGGATCCGCTCGCCGTGGACCTCGAGCACCCGGCTGGCGGCAAATCCTCCCAGCAGCGCCTTCCGCACGAGGGCCGCGTCCACCCCCGCCTTGCGCGCCAGCGCGAACGCCTCGCTGATCGCGGCGAGCGTGCCGCCGATTGCCATCTGATTGCAGACCTTGCAGATCTGGCCGGCGCCGGCGTCGCCGATGCGGACGATGCGATCGGGGTTGCCCATGGCCTCGAGCATCGGCCGGACGACGGCAAAGGCCGTGGCGTCGCCGCCCACCATGATCGACAGCGTGCCGCTGATGGCGCCGATGTCGCCGCCGCTGACCGGAGCGTCGAGCATGGCCGCGCCGAGCTCGGCGGCGCGCGCCGCCAGCCGGCGGGCCGCGGCGGGCGCGATGCTGCTGTGGTCGATGAGGATGGTGCCGGGCTGGAGCGCGCTGAAGACGCCGTCCGGTCCTTCGAGCACCAGCGCCACGTCCGGCGAGTCGGGCAGCATCGTGATCAGACGGGTGGTCTGTCGCGCGACCTCGGCCGGGGTCGAGGCCCGCGCCGCCCCGGCGCGGACGAGCTCGTCCACCGGTCCGGGGCTGCGGCTGTGGACGACGAGCGGATAGCCCTGCTTGCGCAGATTGAGCGCCATGGGCCGGCCCATGAGGCCGAGGCCAATGAAACCGACGGTTTCGAGTCTCTCCATGGCAGAATCATCGCACGCGGACGCCCGGCGGTCTGCGGCAGGGGCCGCGGGTTGCCGCTGCGGGCGCGGCGTTCAATCGTGTAACTCATCGACGATTTCGTAATCAGCGTGCGTTTTTCCGTCAGATACGAAGCCGGCCGATCGCAAAAACGTCAATGTTTTTCGCGTCTGTAATCGCGTGGGCGCGGAATGAATCGTGAAGAGGTCGGCAGGCACATGGGTTTGATGTCAGCGTTTTCCACGGACGTGGCGATAGATCTCGGCACGGCCAATACCTGTGTGTTCGCGCGCGGCCGCGGCATTGTCCTCAACGAGCCTTCGATTGTCGCGTTCAACACCGCCACCGGCGCGATTGAGGCGGTGGGTCTCGCGGCCCACGAGATGCTGGGGCGGACGCCGCCGAACATCAAGCCGGTGCGGCCGATGCGCGACGGCGTGATCGCCGACTTCGACGCCGCCGAGAAGATGCTCATGTATTTCGTGCGCAAGGCCCACGGCCGGCGCGCCTTCGTGCGGCCGCGCCTGGTGATCGGCGTGCCCCCGGAGATCACCCCGGTCGAGCGCCGGGCGGTGAAGGACAGCGGCTTCCGCGTCAAGGCCAGCGAAGTGCACCTGGTGGACGAGTCGATGGCGGCGGCGATCGGGTCCGGCCTGCCGGTCCAGGAGCCCGCGGGCAACATGATCATCGACATCGGCGGCGGCACCACCGACATCGCCGTCATCTCGCTGGCCGGCACTGTCTACGGCAAGTCGCTGCGCGTCGCCGGGGATGCCATGGACGAGGCCATCCTTCAGTACATGCGCAAGTCGCGCGACCTGCATATCGGCGAGCGCACGGCTCAGGCAATCAAGTACGAGCTCGGCTCAGCCGCGCCGCTCGACGTCGAGCTGTCGATGGAAGTGAAGGGCCGCCACGCGCTCGAGGGCGTGCCGCGCACCGTGACCGTCACCGACACCGAGATTCGCGAGGCGCTGTCGGAGCCGCTGCGGCAGATCTGCCAGGCGGTGCGCGACTCGCTCGAGAAGATTCCGCCCGAGCTCTGCGCCGACATCTACGACCGCGGCGTCGTCCTCACCGGCGGCGGCGCGCTGCTGCGCAACCTCGATGCGCGGCTGCGCGACGAGACCGGCCTGCCGGTGCTGGTGGCCGAGAACCCCCTGACGTCGGTCGTGCTCGGCGCCGGGATGATCCTCTCGGACCTGCCGCTGCTCCGCAAGGTGTCCTGGGGCTGAAACCCTCGCTCCGACGCCGCCGGACGAGCTCCGGCGCGTCCCCGCTGGCACGGATGTTCCTATCAATTGTGGTGATACGTGCGGATCACTCAAAAGGGGAACATCGATGGAACAAACCAACACCACAAACTCCGAAGCTGGCCGCGCCGGCGGCATCATGGACCGCGTTCGCGATCGCGCCGGAGCGCAGCTGTCCAGCCAGAAGGATCGCGCGACCGATGGGCTCGGCTCGATCGCCGAGGCCGTACGGCAGAGCACGCAGCACCTGCGTGACAACCAGCACGACACCATCGCGCAATACGTCGAGAAGGCCGCGGACCAGCTCGATCGCTTCTCGACCGAGATTCGCGGTCGCGATGTCGGCGAGCTCGCCAATGAGGTGCAGCGCTTCGCGCGGCGCCAGCCAGCGCTGTTTGTCGGCGCGGCGTTCGCGATTGGCGTGCTCGGCGCGCGGTTTCTGAAGAGCTCCGCCGATCACTCCGGCAATGGACCCGGTCTCTCCGGCTACGGCGGCCCGGCGCGCGGCCTCGACAACGCCGGCAGGAGGCTCGGATGAGCACTCCCGCGCGTGACGAGCGCTCGCTCGGCGAGCTGTTCACCGAGCTGTCGCGCGAAACCGGCACTCTCATCCGCAAGGAAGTCGAGCTCGCGACCACGGAAATGACCGCGAAGGCCAAGGTCGCGGGTGGACACGTGGGCATGGTCGCCGCCGGCGGTGCCCTGGCGCACGCCGGCCTGCTCGTCATTCTCGCCGCCTTCGTCGTCGGCCTCGCCCAGCTTGGCATCACGCCCTGGCTGGCCGCCGCCATCGTTGGCGTGCTGACGGCGGGCATCGGCTATCTGCTGGTCGACCGGGGCCTCGCGGCCCTCCGTCAGACCAGCGTCGCACCCACCCGGGCCATCGAGGCCATGAAGGAGACCACCACATGGACGACAAGACAAAAGGTGTAGGACCGGAGCGCGCCGCGGGGCGCTCGGACGAATACGTGAGCGGACGTGAAGCGCTGGATAACGAAGGACGGATCGGCGAGCGCGGCACGTCGCGCATGCCGGGCCGCGCCGATGGTGAGAGCGGCCGCATGCACGCCCCGGAGTCGGCGCGCAATTTCCCGCCGTCGTCCTCCGGGAAGGCGGCCGAGGCCGGCGTGACGGCGCGGACGCGCGAGATCCGCGCCGAGATCGAGCAGACGCGGGGAGAGATGTCTGAGACCGTCAACGCCATCCAGGATCGGCTGCGGCCGTCCAACCTGGCGGCCGACGCGGCGGAGAGCGTCAAGAGCTCCGTCAGGCACGCGGCCGGGGAGCAGGCGCGCATGGTGGGGGATGCGGCGCGCGAGTTCGCCGACTCTGAACCTGTGCAGTACGTGCGCGCCAATCCCATCCCCACCGCGATGGTGGGGCTCGGTATCGCCGGCCTGGCGTGGCTGGCCTTCGGTGGCCGCGACACGCGTGGTCGCGGCGACCGCGCCAGCGGCCGGACGGCACGGGACTGGCGGCGGATGAGTCCGTATGACGACGCCGATCGCTTCTATCGGGGGGGCGCCGGGCGCGGCGACGGCGGCTACGGCGGCTACGACCGCAGTGGGGTCGAGGCGAGAAACGCCAGCTTTGGCGACGCCGGGTTTGGCGAGGCGGGCTATCCGGGTCAGAGCGGGTATGACGCCGCCTTTGCGTCGGATGCGTCCTCCGCCGCGGGGCGCGCCTGGAGCGGGGCTGGATCGGAAGGACGCTCGCGGACCGAGGCGGGAACCGAGGCCCGCTCCTGGACCGACGCCGGGGCCAGGGAACTTTCCGAGATGGGCGCCGCTGCCGCCGACGTCGGCCGGCGGGCGCAGCGCACAGGGCGCCAGGCGTCCCGGACGGTGCAGCGGGCGTGGCAGCAGAATCCGCTGCTGATGGGCGCGGCGTCCGCCGTGCTCGGGCTGATGGTCGGCATGGCCATTCCCGAGACCGAGATCGAGAACGAATATATGGGCGAGACGCGCGACAACGCCCTGGAAGAGGTGCAGCAGACGGTACGCGACACCGTCGGCAAGGTGCAGAGCGCTGCGACCTCCGCGGTTGATTTGATCGCCGGCGGGAGCGCCGCGTCCGGCCAGTCCGGAAGCTCAGGCTAGGGCGCCGCGGGCAACCGGAACCCTGGATCGAGCCAGTCCGGTCAGGGGCAGGGTGCCGGATCGAACCAGGCTGCGGAGTCGAATACCGCGGCCAGGAATCAGGAGCAGAAGCCCATCGGCGCGTCGCAGCCGTCGCGCGAGCCGGGCGCCTAGTGTCAGGGGGCCGGCCGCGGGCCGGTCCCGTTTTCCCTCATTCGCGCACCCATCACCTCGTCGAGCCAGAGGCGCACTTCCACCGCGAAGTCCCGTCCCTGGCCCTCGCGCAACTCGCGCTCGAGCGCGGGGCCTCCGGCTACCGCCGCCGACCGGCAGATCGATTCCTCCGCCTCGGTGCCCTCGAACAAGTCCACGAACACGGCCACCAGCAGCTCGCGATCGAGCGGCGAGCGCACCGAGGTCGGCGCGCCGCCCCCCAGTTCGATCCCGAAATGTTCCCCTCGGGACTCGGCCAGCAGCGTCAGGAAGAGGCGATCCGATTCGTCGCCGGCATTCCGCCCGCCCGACGCCAGCACCCGGGTTTCCTCTTCGTCCGAGTCGCAGAACAGCTTCACGCCCGAGGGCAGGGT
>JBDTOB010000199.1:0-5590 GCA_039933435.1 Acidobacteriota bacterium
GCACCAGGCCGGTGACATCGACGAGATGGTGGTTCTCCTTCTTGACGTCGTCCATGACGTCGCGCTTGCCGGCGAGCCGGAACGACTTGGCGCTGACGGGGGGGCCGCTCTCCGTGTCCGTACGCCGCACGTCCGACACCGCGAGCACGCGTCCCGACAGGCAGCCGGTGATGGTGAGCTGGATCGAGTCCTTCGGTACTTTCGGCTTGCTCCCAGCCTCCTGGGCCGGGCTGCCACTGAAGAGGACGAGGACGAGGAGAAAAAGAGATGGAGTCATGAGCTGATCCTTGAAAAACGGCAGGCCATCTGACGATACCACGGACAGGTCGCGGCGCCCGGCTGTCAGCTGACGGCTGATCGCCGTAGAATGGCCGGGTTTCATCTCTCGAGGACCCGCATGACCATGAGAGCCCTGCGCACGGTTGTCTGCCTTGGAGTCGCGGCGTGTGCGGCCTCCACCGCCTCCGCCCAGATCGACGCCCGCATGTTCCGGTTCCCGGCGGTGTCGAAGACCCAGGTGGCATTCGTCTATGCCGGCGATATCTGGGTGGTGCCGAAGGCCGGCGGTGCGGCGGTCAGGCTCACCTCCTCGCCGGGCGAGGAGTCGTTCCCGCGGTTTTCACCGGATGGGACGAAGATTGCCTACAGCGCTTCCTACGACGGCAATGTCGACGTCTTCGTCGTCCCGGCGGCGGGCGGCGAGCCCTCGCGGCTGACGCATCATCCGATGGCGGATCGCGTGATTGGCTGGACGCCGGACGGCCAGCGCGTCCTGTTCGCCTCGGGCCGCGAGAGCGGCCGCCAGCGCTTCAACCAGTTCTACACCGTCGGCCTCCAGGGCGGCCTGCCCGAGAAGCTGCCCGTGCCCTATGGCGAGTTCGGCACCTATTCGCCCGACGGCACCAAGTTCGTCTACATGCCGATGTCCCAGGACTTCCGCAACTGGAAGCGCTACCGCGGCGGCTGGGCGCCGGACCTGATGCTGTTCGACCTGAAAACGTTCGCGACGAAGAACATCACCTCCAACCCGGCCAACGATGCCCAGCCGATGTGGCACGGCAGCACGATCTACTTCCTCTCGGACCGCGGCGCCAGCCAGCGCAACAATATCTGGGCCTACGACGTCGCCGGCGGTGGCGTGCGTCAGGTCACGCAGTTCAAGGATTTCGACATCACCTTCCCTTCGATTGGTCCTGATGACATCGTCTTCCAGGCGGGCGGCCGGCTCTACATGCTCGTTCTGGCGACCGGGAAGTGGGCCGAGGTGCCGGTGCACGTGGTCAGCGACGAAACCACGCTGCGCCAGCGCACCGTCAAGGTGGAATCGCTCGTCTCGAGCGTCGCGGTGTCGCCCACCGGCAAGCGCGCCGTATTCGAGGCGCGCGGCGACGTCTTCACCGTTCCGGCCGAGTTCGGCGCCGTCGTCAACCTGACGCGATCGTCCGGGGTCGCCGAGCGCTACCCGCGCTGGTCCCCCGACGGCAGGCAGGTCGCCTACTGGAGCGACCGCAGCGGCGAGTACGAGCTGACGCTGGCGCCCGCGGATGGCACCGGGTCGGAAAAGAAGATCACTTCGCTCGGCGCCGGCTTCCGCTACCCCCCGCAGTGGTCGCCGGACGGCCGCAAGCTGGCGTTCATCGACCAGGCGATGCGCATCCGTATCAGCGACACCGGCAGCGGCCGTACCGTCGAGATCGATCGCAGCCCGGAGTGGATCTCCCACAACGGCCTCGAGGCCTTCCGCATGCAATGGTCGCCGGATTCCCGGTGGCTGACCTACGCCCGGCCCACGGCTCCAGGCAACACCGCCATCTTCCTCTACGACAGCACAGCGTCGAAGCTGACGCAGGCCACGACCGGCTACCTCGCCGACGACCAGCCGACCTTCGACCCGGAGGGGAAGTATCTCTTCTACGCCTCGGACCGCGAGTTCACCCCGGTCTACGGCAGCTTCGACAACAGCTGGACCTATCCCAACCCCACCCGTCTTGTCGCCGTTCCGCTGCGGAAGGACGTCAAGTCGCCGCTGGCCACGCGGAACGAGTCCGAGAACCCGCTGCTCGACACCGAAGACAAGAGCAAGGACAAGGGCGACAGCAAGAAGGACGACGACGGCAAGCCGGATCCACAGAAGGACGAGGCCAGGAAGGACGATCCGAAGAAGGCGGGCGACACCGGCGGGGCGGAGAAGGGAGGCGGCAAGACCGAGGCGCGTCCACCCGCTCCGGCCAACGTCGACATCGACTTCGACGGGTTCGAGCAGCGCGCCGTAGTGCTGCCGCCGAAGGCCGGCAACTACGCCGAGCTGCAGTCGATCAAGGGCAAGCTGCTCTATCGCCGGCGACCGAGGTCGGGCTCGAGCGAGGACAAAAGCTCCATCGTCTTCTTCGATTTCTCCGAGCGCGAAGAGAAGACGGTGCTGGACGACGCCGACGGCTTCGAGGCGACCTTCGACGGCAAGAAGATGCTGGTCGTCCGCAAGGACAAGTACGCGATGATCGAGATCAAGCCGGCGCAGAAGTTCGAGAAGCCGATGGCCACGGCGGAGATGGAGGCGCCGGTCAATCCCCGCGCCGAGTGGCGCCAGATCGTCAACGATGCCTTCCGCTTCGAGCGCGACTTCTTCTACGACCCCAACATGCACGGCGTCGACTGGGCGGCGATGCGGGCCCGCTACGGCGAGCTGATGGAGGACGCCGTCACCCGCTGGGACGTGGAGTTCGTGCTCGGCGAGTTCATCGGCGAGTTGAACGCCTCCCATACCTATCACGGCGGCGGCGACGAGGAGTCCGTGCCGGCGCGGTCGGTGGGCATGCTGGGCGTGGACTGGGAGCTGGCCAACGGCGCCTATCGCATCAAGTCGATCGTCCGCGGCGGGCCCTGGGACGGGTCGGTCCGGTCGCCGCTCGATGAGCCGGGCGTCAACGTCAAGGCCGGAGAGTATGTGCTGGCGGTCAACGGGGTGCCGGTCGATCCCAAGCCGGACCCGTGGGCGTCATTCCAGGGGCTCGGCGACAGCACCGTGCTGCTGACCGTGAACGCCGCGCCCACCATGACCGGCGCCCGCCAGGTCGTCGTCAAGTGCCTGTCGAGCGAGACCGAGCTGCGCTTCCGCGCCTGGATTGAGGAGCGGCGCCGGCTGGTGGAGAAGGCCAGCAGCGGACGCATCGGCTACATCTACGTCCAGAGCACCGGCGTCGACGCGCAGAACGACTTGATGCGGCAGTTCATCGCGCAGTGGAAGAAGGACGGATTGATCATCGACGAACGCTGGAACAGCGGCGGCCAGATTCCCGACCGCTTCGTCGAGCTCCTCAATCGTCCGATCGTCGCCTTCTGGGCGGTCCGCGACGCCCCCAGCCAGCAGTGGCCGCCGGTCGCGCACCGGGGGCCGCAGGTGATGCTGATCAACGGCTGGAGCGGCTCGGGCGGCGACGCCTTCCCGACCTACTTCCGCCAGGCCGGGCTCGGTCCGCTGATCGGCACCCGCACGTGGGGCGGGCTGATCGGGATCAGCGGCGCGCCAAGGTTGGTCGACGGCGGTGGCGTCACCGTGCCGACGTTCCGGATGTTCGATCCCAAGGGACAGTGGTTCGCCGAGGGGCACGGCGTCGAGCCGGACATCGCGGTCGAGGAGGATCCGTCCCAGCTGGCCAGGGGGATCGACCCGCAGCTCGAGCGCGCCATCAAGGAAGTGACCGACGCGGTCGCGAAGGCGCCCAAGGCTCCCGACCGTCCGCCCTACGAGAAGCGCATTCCTGCCGCCGGAGCGGGCCGTTGAGGCTTACCATCCCTGACGGACCGCGAACCAGAGCGCGGCGGCGAGCGCCACGCCGACCCCGAGGAGCAGCGGAATGCCCGGCGTGAAGTACGGGTAGACCATGAAGACCAGCCCGGCCACCAGGTACGGCCAGCGCTGTTCCTTCTTGCCGTAGACGAACAGCACGAACCCGGCTCCGCCGGGGATGAGCGACAGAAAGAGCCACACCGGATCGAACGTCATCTGGTCACTTCATCCTATGCCCAATCGCACGCCGCTCTATAAAAGCCTGTACCTCCAGGTGCTCGTCGGCATCACCGCCGGCGTGCTGCTCGGCGTCCTCGCCCCGGCCACCGCGGTGACGATGCGGCCGCTGGGGGACGCGTTCATCAAACTGGTCCGGATGCTGATCGCGCCGATCATCTTCTCCACCATCGTCGTGGGCATCGCCAGGATGGGGGAGCTGAAGGCGGTGGGACGAATCGGGCTGCGGGCGTTCATCTACTTCGAGGTGCTCTCGACCGTGGCGCTCCTGGTCGGCCTGGTCGTGGTCAACGTCGTCCGCCCCGGCGCCGCACTGCACGTGACGCCGACCGCCGCCGACATCCAGGCGGCGTCCGGCTACGGCGCGGCCGCCGGCCAGGCGACCGGGACCGTCGGCTTCCTGCTCAACATCATTCCGACGACCTTCGTCGATGCGTTCGCGCGCGGCGACATCCTCCAGGTGCTGCTGATCTCGACGCTGATGGGCCTGGCGCTGCTGATGCTGGGGGAGCGCACCGCAGGGCTCGTCGGGGTGATCGACGAGTTGGGTCAGGCGCTGTTCGCGGTGGTCGGCATCGTCATGCGGGCGGCGCCGGCGGGAGCCTTCGGCGCGATGGCCTTCACCGTGGGGCGCTACGGCATCGGCACGCTGCTGTCGCTCGGCAAGCTGATGGCGGCCGTCTATCTCACCTGCCTGCTGTTCGTGATCATCGTGCTGGGCGGGGTGCTGCGGGTGGTGGGCCTCGGGCTGTTCCGCTTCCTCCGCTACATCGCCGACGAGATCGTCATCGTCATCGGCACCTCGTCGTCCGAGTCGGCGCTGCCGCGGCTGATGCTGAAGCTCGAGCGCCTCGGCTGCGCCAAGCCGGTGGTCGGACTGGTGGTGCCGTCGGGCTACTCGTTCAACCTGGACGGCACTGCCATCTACATGACCATGGCGGCGGTGTTCGTGGCGCAGGCGAGCGGCGTGCAGTTGTCGCTGCGGGAGCAGGTCTCGATTCTGGCGGTGCTGATGCTGACGTCGAAGGGCGCGGCCGGGGTCACCGGCAGCGGCTTCATCACCCTGGCGGCAACGCTGTCGGCGATTCCGGCGATTCCGCCGGCCGGGCTGGCGCTGCTGGTGGGGGTCGATCGGTTCATGTCCGAGGCGCGGGCGGTCACCAACCTGATTGGCAACGCGGTCGCGACGGTGGCGATTGCCTGGTGGGACAGCGCGCTCGACCTCGAGCAGGCCCGCGAGGTGCTGGCGCGGCACGGCGAGCCGGTGGCGGCGGTGATGGCCGAGCCGGTACCGATACTGGCGCCCGAGCCGTAGCCATCGGTGCAGAGCAAGGGCCGAACCGAATCGCGCCGCCGCTCAGCGCTCCGGGACGGCGAGACGCCGCAGCGCTTCGACCAGCGCCCGCAGCGCCGGGTCGGCGATCGGCTCGGCGACGGTGACGTGGTGGTGCCGCGGACCGTCGTCTATTTCGATGTCGTGGGACTGGAAGTCGGCGGCGCCGGCGGGCGCGGGGATGCGGCGGGGGAGGGCGAAGAAGCCGGCCTCGCGCACCAGCCGTTCGAGCC
>JBDTOB010000200.1:0-5589 GCA_039933435.1 Acidobacteriota bacterium
TGGACCCGACCGTCCCCGCCACCGAGTACGAATTGTTCTCGATGATGCAGAAGACGATGACCCCCGATGAGCTCCGCGCGCCAGAGACCATCGAGAACTGGAAGCGCTACACAGCGGCGTTCGCCACCGGCCTCAGCAAGCTCAGCCTGACGCCGCTCGGCCAGTAGCTCCAGCGTCGGCGCGCAGCGGCCAACTCCACCGGTAGTCAGGAAGCCCCCGGGCTTCGTGGCTACCGGTTTTTCATGGGTGGGCAACTGGCAACTGGAAACTGGTAACTGATAACTGGAAACTGGCAACGGGAAACTGGCAACTGGCAACTGGCTCGAAGCTGATTCCTGCCTTTCAGAACTTCAGGTTCAGCCCCGCATAAAACCGCTGCGGGCGCGGGTAGAGCGCTGATCCCCTCAGCGTGAAGACCCGGTAGTCGAACCGCAGCCGCAGCGGACCGGCCAGCGACATCTTCACCCCGCCCCCCACGTTGATCCCGACGTTCGTTTCCTGCTGCAGATCGAAGGTTTCCCGATAGATGCCGCCGCCGGCGGTCGCGTAGAACTGCAGCCCGGCGATCGGAAAGGGGGTTTGTGCCAGGCCGTTGAACATGACGGTGCGCAGTTGTGGCGCGCCCTTGAGGAGATCTTCGCCGGTGTTGGCGTACTCCACCTCGAAGCCGGCGACCAGCAGCCCGGCGCCGACGGCAAGGCCCTTGACCATCCGGTTCGAAGGTGTCCGATTGGTGCCGATGAATCCGGTGACGTCGGCCGCGGCGCTCGCCGGTGCCAGCACCGCGGCGGCCAGCGCCATCGCGCCGAGGCGGCGTGAAGAGAGGAGTCGCATGCCTTCAGCATAGCCGGTCCTGTCGCCTTTCACGCGT
The DNA here is from genome assembly GCA_039933435.1 of Acidobacteriota bacterium. Classification (GTDB taxonomy): domain Bacteria; phylum Acidobacteriota; class Vicinamibacteria; order Vicinamibacterales; family 2-12-FULL-66-21; genus JALZOC01. Next base: position 872 of record JBDTOB010000200.1, read on the forward strand.
TTGCGATACATTCTCGAACGTGGACTTCCAGTACTCCGAGGAACAGACGCTGCTGCGGGCCGCGGTGCGCGAGTTCGCCGAGGCGGAGATCCGGCCGCATGTCATGGAGTGGGACGAGGCGCAGCACTTCTCGATGGACCTGCTGCCGAAGCTGGCGGCGCTGGGGCTGATGGGCATCCAGTTCCCGGAGGAGTACGGCGGCTCGGCGATGTCGGCGGTCGACTACTGCATCTGCATCGAAGAGCTGGCGCGGGTCTGCCCGGGGGTGGCGCTGTCGGTCGCGGCGCACAACGGCCTCTGCACCGCGCATATCGCCCTGTTCGGCACCGAGGCGCAGCGTCGCCGCTATCTCCCGCGGCTGGTGGGCGGCGAGGTGCTCGGAGCCTGGGGGCTGACCGAGGCGGGGGCCGGCAGCGACGCCGCCGGCATGAAGACCGCCGCCGCGCCGGCGCCGGACGGCGGCTGGCTCCTCAACGGCTCGAAAACCTTCATCACCCACGGCAGTATCGGCGGCGTGATGGTGGTCATTGCCGTCACGGACCGCGCCAGGGGGCACCGCGGCATCTCCGCGTTCATCGTCGAGCACGGGACACCGGGGATGTCGTCCGGCCGCAAGGAGAACAAGCTCGGCATGCGCGCCAGCGACACCAGCGAGGTGCTGTTCCGCGACTGCCGGATCGGCGGCGACCAGCTGCTCGGGGCGCTCGGCGAGGGGTTCATCAATACCCTGCAGGTGCTCGATGCCGGCCGGATCGGGATTGCCGCGCTGTCGGTGGGGCTCGCCCAGGGCGCCTACGAGGCGGCCCGCGACTACGCCCGGGAGCGGCGTCAGTTCGGGCAGCCGATTGCCGGCTTCCAGGCGATCCAGTGGAAGCTGGCCGACAACGCGACGCGCATCGAGGCGGCACGCTGGCTGACCTACCGCGCCGCGTATCTCAAGGATCAGGGGCTGCGGATGACCCGCGAGTCCGCGATGGCCAAGCTCTTCGCCAGCGAGATTGCCGTCAAGGCCGCGGACGACTGCGTCCAGATCCACGGCGGCTACGGCTTCGTGAAGGACTACCCGGCCGAGAAATACTTCCGCGATGTGAAGCTGCTGACGATCGGCGAGGGGACGAGCGAAATCCAGCGGTTGGTCATCGCCCGCCAGCTCCTCAACCAGTGAGCGGAAAGTCGTGATCGAAGCCAGCCTGCCCGACCGCGTGCTCTCGGCCGACCCTCGCGCGGTGGCGCGCGCAATCTCGATCGTCGAGGACGAAACGCCCGCGGCCGCGGCCCTGGTCGCCCGGCTGTTCCGCCACGGCGGGCACGCCTACCTGGCCGGCATCACCGGGCCGCCCGGTGCGGGGAAGAGCACGCTCGTCGATCGGCTGATCGCGGAGCTGCGCCGCGCCGGCCGCACCGTCGGCGTGATCGCGGTCGACCCCACCAGCCCCTTCAGCGGCGGCGCGCTGCTCGGCGACCGCGTCCGCATGCAGGCCCACGCGGCGGACCCCGGCGTCTTCATCCGCAGCATGGCCACCCGCGGGCATCTCGGCGGCCTGGCGCGCGCCACCGAGGATGCCGCCGTGATCCTCGACGCCGCCGGCACCGACACCATCCTGGTCGAGACCGTGGGCGTCGGCCAGGACGAGATCGACATCGTCCGCACCGCCGACGTCTCGATCGTCACCCTGGTGCCGGGCGCGGGCGACGAGGTGCAGGCGCTCAAGGCCGGCATCATGGAGATTGCCGACATCTTCGTCGTCAACAAGGCCGACCGCGAAGGGGCGGACCGCACCGTGGCGGCGATCGAGGCGATGCTGTCGCTGCAGAGCTACGGCGATGCCGACTGGCGGCCGCCGATCATGAAGACCGAGGCGACCGAGGGCCGCGGCATCGCGGAGCTGCTCGAGACCGTGGACCGCTTCCGCGCGTTCCGGGCGCCGGCCCGGGCCGGACGGCTGCGCGCCCGCGCCGAGTTCCGGCTGCGCCAGCTGCTGTCGCGGCGGTTTCTCCGCCACGTCGAGCAGCAGGTGCTTGGCAGCCGGGGTCTCGATGCCGTCCTCGACCGCATCGTCGCGCGCGCGCTCGATCCCTACAGCGCGGCGGAGGAGATCTTCGGGGCGAGTGTCGAGGCTGCGCTGCCGACGGTTCCACCCGCCGCCACCCGGACACCCCGTGCCTGATCGGACCACCATGCGCTGTCACATCGATCACATCGGCGTCGCCGTCGCCGGCCTCGACGAGGCGCTCAGCTTCTACCGCGACGTCCTCGGGCTCGAGGTCGAGCCGCCGGAGGAGGTCGCTTCCCAGCAGGTCCGGGCGCAGTTCCTCCGCTGCGGCGCCGCGGCCGGCGCCACCATCGAGCTGCTCGAGGCCACCGCCGCGGACTCTCCCGTGGCGCGGTTCGTCGCCAGACGAGGCCCCGGCATCCACCACCTGGCACTGGCAGTGCCCGACATCGTCGCGGCGCTGGCCATGCTCAAGGCCCGCGGGGTCCGCCTCATCGACGAAACGCCCCGTCCCGGCGCGCACGGCGCGCTGGTGGCCTTCATCCATCCGTCGAGCACCAACGGCGTCCTGCTCGAGCTCACACAGGCATGACGATCGCGCTCGGGAATCTCGAGCTGGTGCCGCTGTTGGATGGCTATCTCCGCCTCGACGGCGGGGCGATGTTCGGGGTGGTGCCGAAGCCGCTGTGGGAGAGGCGCGCCCCGGCGGATGCGCGCAACCGGATCCGGCTCGCGACCAGGCCGCTCCTCGTCCGCGGCGAGCAGACGCTGCTCATCGACGCCGGGGTCGGTGGCAAGATGGACGACAGGAGCGTCGAGATCTACGGCATCGACCGCTCCCGGAACCTGGATCACACTCTGGCCGACGCGGGGGTGGCGCCGGACGACATCAACATCGTGCTGGCCTCGCATCTGCATTTCGACCATGCCGGCGGCTTCACGGCGGCCGCCGCGGACGGCCGGGTGCTGCCGCGGTTTCCCCGCGCGCGCTATGTGGCCCGGACCGGCGAATGGGAGGATGCCACCCATCCGCACGAGCGCAACCGCGCCAGCTACCTGCAGGAGAACTTCGTGCCGCTGGCCGAGGCCGGCGTGCTGACGCTGCTGCCGGGAGACGACGAGGTGATGCCCGGCGTCCGCGTCGTCCGCACCGGCGGGCACACCATGCACCACCAGATCGTGATGATCGAGTCGGGGGGACGGACGGCGGTGTTTGCCGCCGATCTCCTGCCGACCGCGGCGCACATCGACGATCCCTGGATCATGGCCTACGACCTCTATCCGATGGACACCCTGGCCTTCAAGCGGACCTTCGTCCGTGAAGCAATCGAACGGGAATACCTGATCTTCTTCGAGCACGATCCCGAGATCGCCTGCGGCTACATCCGGGAGGAAGGCGGGCGCCGGCGGGTCGAGCCGGTGGCCTGAAGTATCATGTCAACACTCCCATGATCAGCATCGGTATCATCGGCGGCAGCGGCTTGTACGACATGGCGGAGCTCACCGACCGCGAGGAGCGGACGGTCGAGACCCCGTTCGGCGAGCCGTCGGCGCCGTATGTCATCGGCACCCTCGGCGGCACGCGCGTCGCCTTCCTGTCCCGGCACGGAGCGGGGCACCGGCTGCTGCCATCCGAGCTCAATTTCCGCGCCAATATCTTCGGCTTCAAGACGCTGGGGATCGAGTACCTCCTTTCGGCGAGCGCGGTCGGCAGCCTCAAGGAGCGGTATCGCCCGCTCGACCTGATGATTCCCGATCAGTTCTTCGACCGGACCAGGGGACGGATCTCGACCTTCTTCGGACGGGGCCTCGTCGGCCACGTCGGCTTTGCCCATCCCTTCTGCCAGTCGCTCGGCGGCCTCGCCTACGACGCCGCCCGCGCCGCGGGGCTCGCCGACGGCGGCGACACCCAGTCGGGTCCGCCGGCCGTGCACAAGGGCGGCACCTACGTCTGCATGGAAGGACCGCAGTTCTCGACGCTGGCCGAGTCGCGGCTCTACCGCGCCTGGGGCCTGGACATCATCGGCATGACCAACCTGCAGGAAGCGAAGCTGGCGCGCGAGGCGGAGATCTGTTACGCGACCATTGCGCTCGTCACCGACTACGACTGCTGGCATCCCGACCACGACCAGGTGACGGTGGACATGATCATCGCCAACCTCACGCAGAACGCCCGCACCGCGCAGCAGGTGATCGCCGGGGCGGTGGCGCGCCTGCCGTTCGAGCGGACCTGCGAGTGCGCCTCGGCCCTGCGTCACGCCATCCTCACCCGGCCCGACGCGATTCCGGCCGCCGTCAAACGCGAGCTCGCCCCGATCATCGGCAAGTACCTTTCCTAGCGCGGCCTTTCACGTATTCGAGCACAGTCCCTTATGAACATTGTCGTCACCGGTTCGATCGCGTTCGATTACCTGATGTCGTTTCCGGGGAAGTTCACCGAGCACTTCCTCCCGGAGCACATGTCGCGCATCAGCCTGAGCTTTCTCGTCGACACCATGGACAAGCGCCGCGGCGGCTGCGCGCCGAACATCGCCTATACGCTGGCGCTGCTCGGCGAGCGGCCGCGTCTGATGGCGACGGCCGGACAGGACTTCGGCGATTACCGCCGCTGGCTCGAAGCCGCCTACGTCGATACCTCGCTCGTCAAGGACGTCGCCGACCGCTTCACGGCGTCGTTCTTCTGCAGCACCGATCAGGACAGCAACCAGATCGCGTCGTTCTATA
>JBDTOB010000201.1:0-5570 GCA_039933435.1 Acidobacteriota bacterium
CCGGCAGGAAGATGACGTGCGCCGAATACCAGCGCGTCAGCGTCAGCGCGCCAATGGTCGCGCCGCCGCGCAGGATGCCGGCGACGATCTCGCCGCCAAGCGGCGTCAGCCTGGCGATATTGATGGTGACGACCGTCGCCCAGTAGGCCCGCTGATCCCACGGCAGCAGATATCCGGTCAGGGCGAAGGCCAGGATCAGGCCGAGCAGCGCCAGCCCCGACAGCCAGGTCACCTCGCGCGGCGGCTTGTAGGATCCGAAGACCATCACCCGCAGCATGTGCGCCGCCATCGCGACGACGAGAAAGCTGGCGCCGAAGTGGTGCAGGCCGCGCACCAGGCGTCCGGCGGAGAGTCCGGTGATGAAGCGGACGCTGTCGTAGGCGTGATCGGGAGTCGGCGCGTAATACAGCGTCAGCGCCGCGCCGGTCAGCAACTGGATCGACAGCAGCGCCAGCAGGATGCTGCCGAGGGTGAAGAACCATCCGGTCCCCGGCGGCAGCGGCTCGTCGAGCATCACGCTCGCGGCGCGGCGGTAGCCGGTGCGGGCGTCGAGCCAGTCGGCGACGCCACGCCGCGCCAGCAGGCGCTTCACAGCCGCACCAGCACCGAGGCGTCCGCCGGATCGATCCGCGCCTCGACGACGTCGAGGGCCCGCGGCGGCGGACCGGAGACCACCGCGCCGCTCGCGGCATACACGCCTCCGTGACACGGGCACTTGAAATGCTTCGTGGCAGCATCCCACTGGACCTGGCAGCCGAGGTGCGTGCAGGTCGCCGACATCGCGCGAACGGTGTCGCGCCCGTCCCAGACGACGAAGACGGTTTCGCGAACCCGCTCCCGGTACCATCCGTCAACGCGGGGGACCGAGAGAATGCGCGGCATCGGCTCGCCCGGCTTGAGATCGCCGGTCGAACCGGCCCGGATCCAGCGGCCGGCGCCCGCCGCGGCCGGCGGCCGGAGCGCGAAGGCTCCGAGGAGAGCCGTCAGCCCCCCGCCCAGCAAGGCGACCGCGGTGTTGACGAACACGACGAGCGCCCGGCGGCGCGCCGGAGGAACGGGCTGATCAGGGCAGTCAGACATGAACAGGGCTGGGCGTGTGCGAAGGACGCGCCAATCGCGCCGGGCGGTATCTTACGGCGGGCCGGACAAATTTGCGACCCGGGGCTGCTGGCGGAGTTCGGGAATCGTAAGCCCTTTCGCGTCGTGCGGCTGCTGGCCTCAGCGCGGCCGGGCGGCGAGATACGCCCTCGCCGCGGGGGTGCCGAGCAGGCGCAGTCGCGCCAGGATCTCCGCCTTGACGGCCGGGTCCGTCTCGCGCTGCGCAAGCCGAATCAGCTCGTCGTCCGCCCGGGCGTTGAACAGCCCGGCGATGATTGGCTTCTTCATGTCGGCGGCGCTGGCGCGCTGCCGGGCATAGAGCTGGGCCAGTTCCGCCCGCCCCCCCGCCTCACCGAGCCGGACGATGGCGGCGTCCCTGAGCCGCGCGTCGGTCTCCGACTGGGCGATGTGCATCAGCGCGGGGACGGCGTCCCGCTGCCCGAGCGACAGCACCACCTGATACTTCACCCGCTCGTTGGCGGTCGCATAGACCCTGAGCAGCTCGCTCGACACCGCGGGGCCGCCCAGCCCGCCCAGCGCGCGCACCGCCGCGACGCGCACCAGTTCGGGCCCGCTGGTCGCCATTTCGACGACCGTGGCGCGGGCCTCGGGGCGATGCGACTGCGCCAGCATGAACAGCGCCCGCCGGGCCTCGTCGGCATCATGACCGGTCAGCGCAATGTCCCTGAGCATCGGGATCACCCGCACCGCATCGGTCTGCATCAGGCTGCCGAGCGCCTGGATGCGGAGGTCGGTGTCGGCCATGAACCGTTCGGGCATCCAGGGATCGGCCGGCAGCGGTGGTACGGGCGGCGTCGGCGGAACCGCTGACACGGCCGCCGGCGGCGGCGTGCGCACGGCCGACGGCGCCGGCGGCGCGGGTGGCGCCGGCGGGGCCTCCGGCGGCGGCGGCGGAGCGGCCGTGAACCACAGCACGTCGTTGCGCCGCAGCCGCTGGGCAATCTCGATCCGCAGCGACCGCGCCGGTTTCAGCCACGGGCTGCGGGGATATCCGCGCTCGAGCCGCTGGATGGTGTCGACCGCCGCCGCGGCGTCGCGCGTCTGGTTCTGACAGTGCGCCAGCCAGAACAGCACCTCGTCCTGGCTGGACTCCGCCGGGTCCGCGGCCGCGGCCTTGAGCTCGCGGATCGCGGGCTGCCACTGCTCGTCGCCGATGAGATCCTTGGCATGGCCAAGGCGCTCCGAGTCGGGGAGGACGGCGCCCAGCGCCGGGGCGGCAAGCACCGCACAGAGTCCCATCGCTCCCAGCCATCTGCCGCATCGGCGCTTCATCATGACGTGCCGTCCGTTGGTGATCATTTACAGTCCTGACAGAGATACGGCGTCCATCTTGGCGACCAGATCGCGCCGGCGGATGAGACGCTGGATGCGCGGCAGCGATGCCGGATCCCGGTCGTCGGTGAACGAGGCCTGCAGCAGCACCAGCTCGAGATCGCGCATCACCGAGGCGATCGAGCCGAGGCCGCGGTCCTCGGCCGCCATCCGGTACATCCGCGTGTCGGTCAGCATCCGCGCCGCCAGCTCACGTTCGTATCCCCAGTCGGCCGCTCCGGCGCGCGCCGGATCCTTCGCCGCCAGGCCGAGCACCACCAGCTTCGAGCGCTCGAAGTGTTCCTCCGTCACCGCCTGGAAGGCGGCGGTGTCGGCCGCCTCGAAGGAGGGCGGCGCCGGGACGGCGGTCTGCGCCGCAGCCGCCGCCGGCGCGTCGGCACGGTGGGTGGCCTGCATCGCCAGCATGACCCCCAGCGTGGTCAGCGTCAGGGTCGCGGCCAGCGCCAGCAGCGCGGCCGCCGACACCCGCCCGCCCCCACGCCGGCCCGGCACGGCGTCCGCCGCCAGCCGCGCGTCGAGGCGCTCCATGAACCCCGACCAGTTGGCCCCCTCGGGCGCTGCGACGACCGGCATCGTCTCGAGCGCATCGCCGATCGCCGCCAGCTCCTCGAGCGCGGCGCGGCACCCGGCGCAGCCGCGCAGGTGCGTGTCGAGCCGATGGCGTTCCGCGGGCGGCCGCTCGCCGTAGAAATACGCCTCGAGGTCGCCGGACTCGCGATAGTCGCACGTCGTCATACCCGCTCCCCTGCCGTCACCTTCGCCGCGTTCAGCGCCCGCCGCAGCCGGTGCACCGCGGCGTGGAGCTGCCGCTTCACCGTGCCCTCGGCGAGCCCGAGCGCGGTGGCAATCTCGCCAAGCTTCATCCCTTCCTCGTGGCGCATCAGGAAGACGGTCCGCTGACCGGGCGGCAGCCGGCCGATTTCCGCCGTCAGCATCCCGCCGAGCTCTCCCGCGTAGGTGCGTGTTTCAGGCCCCGGGGTCGCTGCGGGCGTGTCGTGCATCCGCCGCTCGGCCTCGGCCCCGAACGGCCGCACGCCCGCGGAGACATGCCGGCGGCGGTGATCGATGCAGGCGTTCATGACGATGCGGTACAGCCACGAGCTCAGCTGCGAGTCGTGGCGAAAACGATCGAGCGATCGATAGACCTTGATGAACACGTCCTGGGCAATATCTTCCGCATCGTAGTGATTCCCGGCGAACCGGTAGGCGAGGCGGTAGACCATCGACCGATGGCGCTCGACCAGCCCCTGGAAGGCCGCGGCATCCCCGGCGGCGGCACGAGAAACCAGCGCCGGCTCAGACGAGGACATCGATGGCCACTCTCCCCCGGCCACGGTATCTCGACGCCATGTGGTGCATAAGACGTGCAACCGGTCCCGAAGGTTGATCGTGGCCGGGATCCGCCACGGGCAGCTATTTTGCAGCCGCTGACGTCTAAACCCATCGGGCACCCAGGCCCGTCACCCGCATTCCGTTTTCAGGAGGCTGCATGCCGTCGTTCGTGCGTACCGTCCGTCTCGTCACCCTGGCCTCGGCGCTCTGCGCCCTGCCGCTCGCCGCCGCGGCCCAGTCCGCCGTCGAGGCGAACACCATCACTCTGACGCCGTTTCTGAGCGGCGCGTTCGATACCTCGGACGGCCTCGGCAAAAGCCTCGGGGTCGGCGTCGCGGTCGGCTACGACCTCACCACCCGCCTGGGGCTCGAAGGCGAGCTTGGCCACGTCTTCGACGTCGTCGGCGACGACGCCAACGTCGATCTGTCACTGACCAGCCTCAGCGGCAACATCGTGTACAACTTTCACGTCGCGAAAGTCACCCCGTACGCCACGTTCGGTGTCGGCATCGAGCACGCGGGAATCAGCGTCAAGACCCCGGATCCGGCCGCCAACTACATTCCGTCGAGCACCGAAGTCGGGTGGAACTTCGGCGGCGGGGTGAAATACCCGCTGACCGAGCTGTTCGTGGTTCGTGGGGACGTGCGCCGGTTTCAGTCCAAGGATCTGGCGCCCGACTACTGGCGGGTCTATGGCGGGCTGAGCTGGTGGATCAAGCGCTAGCCGGTCGGGCCGGTGTCTGCCGGCTGATGGCGTTGGCACAGGCGGGCGTGGAGATTCCCTGGCGCAGGAGCGGCGGGCTCGAGGTCTGCACCTCGAACCCGCGCGACTCGTGCCGAGCCGTCAGAGCTTCTCCATCTCCAGTTTGATCTCCTCGTTGGTCTTCAGCTCGTTCTTGACCTCGAAGGCCAGTGAGGATCGGGCCGCCATGCCGGCGATCTGGCGATCCATGTCGTTGTTGACCACGCCGTTGAGCGTGACGTGGCCCCGGTCCACGATGATGTGGATGGACGGGTTGGCACCGACGCCGTACATCGACAGAGAGGACTGCCCGTAAATGGCGCGGGCGATGCCCCGCCGGAGACTGTCGTCGAACGACGACAGCGGCAGCACGGCGATCGTGTTGCGCACCCCCGTCACGCCGTCGATTCTGGCGACGCGCTTCTCGATATCCGACGCCTTGAAGGGCATCGTCACCTTGCCGGACAGCGTCACGTAGCCGGCATCGACGCTCGCCGAGACGCTGTCGAAAATGGTGAAGTAGGCATATCCGTTCACCTGATTCTGCACCTTGCGAAACAGCTCGAGATTCGTGGGATCCGCCGCGAGTGTCTGGCCCGCGAACCCCAGCAGCAGCAGCGCTGCGAACAATACGTTCTTCATGTGGATCTCCTTCGCCGGTCGCGTCACGATCCGAGAGGCGCAGGCGAGCGCCTCTGTCTGCCGAATCGCGCAAGCAACCACCAATGAACAGGGCAAGGACGATGCCAGTCGGAAGGGCAGTAAAACCGCCTTGCGGGCAGCAATCGGCCACCTGTGACATCAACCGATGTCATCTGGAAGGGACGAAGCGCAGATTCAGGGCGTCATTCGTTTCTGAGCGCCACGATCGGATCGACTGCCGTCGCGCGTCGCGCCGGCAGGTAGCTGGCCACCAGCGTGACGGCGGCGAAGAGCAGGCAGGCGCCGGCGAACGTCAGGGGATCGAGGCCGCGCACGCCGAAGAGCAGGCTCTCGAGAAACCTCGACCCGGCGGCCGCGATCGCGACGCCGATGACGGCCCCTA
>JBDTOB010000202.1:0-5528 GCA_039933435.1 Acidobacteriota bacterium
ACGGCCGGGCAAGGCTGCAGCTCCTCAACTACGGCGGCCGGGAGATTGAGGGGCTCCGCGTCCGCGTACGCGGGCGCTACCGGTCGGCGAAGGCCTACGTCGCCGGCGCCGCCAGCGCGCCGGTCGAGGATCAGACCACAGCCGACGACGCCACGGAGTTTTCCCTGCCGCGGCTGATCACCTACGCCGCGATCGACCTCGAGTAAACGGACCCGTCGCCAGCTTCGCCGGCAAACGGTGATCCGCGCCGCGCCCGCGGCGCACTCGATCAGGTCGACGCGATGCAGTCGATCTCGACGAGCGTCCCATCCGGAATCGACACTACCGCCACCGTCGTCCTCACCGGCGGCGGCGAGCCGAACCGGCCGATATACATCTCGTTCATCCCAGGGAAGTTCGCCATGTCGGTCAGGTAGACGTTGACCTTCAGGACCTTGTCCATCGAGGAACCGGCCAGCTTCAGCGACTCCTCGATCTGATCGAGCACGTTCTTCGTCTGGGCGCGGATATCCGGCTTGAAACCGGTTCCCGGGCCCTTACCGGAGACGAAGACGAAATTGCCGAACGAGAGCTCGGGGCTGTAGAGCGGCCTCCCCTCCACCGTCTTCGACGTCGGCGTGAGATCCCGGTAGGCCTTTTTGCGCGGCGCCTCGGGTGCGCGCTGTGCGGCGACCCCTGGCGCGGTCAGCGCCAGGGCCGGAGCCGCTGCGGTCAGGAACTGGCGTCGTGTGTTTTTCGGCATCATGCCTCAGAAGAAGACTTTTCCGCTCAACTGGACCTGGCGCATGCTCCCCGCCGAGCTGATCCGTCCGAACGACGTCGAGTTGAAGACGCCGTTGGGGTTGCCGTAGTTGACTCGATTGAAGGCGTTGAACAGCTCGGCGCGGAACTGGAACTGCGCGCCGCCGCCGATCGGAAAGTTCTTCATCAGCGACAGGTCCGTGGAGGTGAACTTCGGTCCGCGCAGCACGTTCCGGGGTGCGTTCCCGAAGCTGAACGCCGCCGGCAGCTGGAACGCGGAGGCGTCGTAGCAGCCGACCAGTTCCCGCGACCCGGCTAGCGGCTGGCAGTTCAGGGAGGGCACCGCTCCGACCAGATTGGGGCGCTGCAGGCCGCTGATGCCGATGTTCGCCGGGTCGCCGCTGAGCGTGACGTTGACCGGGGCGCCGCTCTGGAGGGTCGTGACCCCGCCGATCTGCCAGCCGGCGACGCCGTAGCGCAGCAGCGGATTGGAGGACTTCTTGAGAAACGGCACGTCGTAGATGTAGCTGGCGACGAAGCGGTGCGGAATGTCCCACGAGGAATGGCCGTAGTCGGCCCAGATGTCGTAGTTGTTCATGGTCTGGCCGCCGCCGTTCGAATGGGTCCCCATGTCGCGGGTCTTCGACCAGGTGTAGTGCAGATCGGCCTGGAGCCCCTGCCGCATGCGCTTGCGCAGGATCAGGCTGACGGCGTCGTAGTTGGAGATCAGGTCGTTCTGGATAATCCGGCGGCTCCGGAACACCTGCGTCGGGCGCCTCGGGTCGACGGCGCCAGGCCCCGGCGCCGGAGTGTTGTTGAAGAAGCTGCGATCGAGGTGCTGGGTGTGCGACCCGACGTATTGGAGATCCAGCGAGGCGCCGCTGGCAATCTCCCGCTGGATGTCGGCGCTCCACTGGTCCTTCCTCGCGTTGGGCAGGTGCCGGGTTGGCGAGATCATGTCGGGCACGCGGATGACGGCGCTGCCCCCGGTCGGTTCGGCGAACGACAGCGTCGGATTGGCGGGATCGGACGTGAACGTCGAAGCGGCGGCCAGCGGCGGGTTGTTGGTGAGGAAGGTGAACGTGTTCATCTGGTTGGGGTTGTAGTAGATGCCGTAGCCGGCGCGCAGCACCGTTTTCTCTCCCAGCCGGTAGGTCGCGCCGAGCCGCGGCGCGATGTCCTTCCGGTTCGGCTCGTGGAACTTGAAGCCCTTGCTCGGCAGCGTCGCCGGGATGATCGTCAGCATGTCCTCCGCCAGCATCGTCGCCAGCCCGGCATACGTCTGCACCGGCGTGTTCAGCTCGTAGCGCAGCCCCAGGCTCAGCGTCAGGTCCCGGGAGGCCTGCCAGACGTCGTTGACGAAGAAGCCGTTGCGCCAGCCGCCGACGTGGCCCTGGATCTGATCGGCGGCGGTGATGACGGTGCGCGGCAGGCCGAGCATGAAGTCGGCAACGGAGTTGCCCGACATCGCGCCAGTGAAGTCGAAGCGCCCGCGCGGGTCGTTGGCCGCCCGCCGCCCGGTGGCCAGCCGGCGCAGGTCGAAGCCGGTGCGGAGGTTGTGCTTGCCGCGGGTATAGGCCATGACGTTCGACATCTGGAAGGTCGTGTCGAACTGGTACCAGTTCGAGCCGCCGGCGCCGAGGCCGCTGAAGTTGCTGATGTTGATGCTCGGCAGCCCGGGGTTCTTGTACTTGACGTCGCCGTCGAAGCCCGGGATGCCGAGCTCGGACCCCGCCGAGGGAATGGTGTTGACCGCGAAGTGGTTCAGGGTGTCGAAGTCGATCCGGTGGTAGCCGATACGGAAGTCGTTGTGCAGGTTGGGCCGCAGCGTATGGGTGTAGGAGAACAGCGTGTTCTTGTTGACCCTCGGCTGGGTAATCCCCTGCACCGGAATCGCGCCGATGACGCTGTTGTAGGTGTCGTACCAGTTGTAGCGGACCGAGAGCCGCGCCTTGTTGCCGACGTTCTGATCGACCCGCGCCAGCACCTGGTCGTTCTCGTCGCGGGTCGTGCTCTCGCTCTGGAGGTTGTTGACCCCGGGGGTGGTGCCTGCGCGGTTCGGCGCCGGGTAGTACTGCAGCAGCCGCAGCGCCACCGGGGAGAGCTGCGACTGCGGAATGACGTTGCCAGGATAGGGCTGGCCCGTGAACGGGTTCTTGATGGCGGCGCTGAGCTCCGAGAAATTGCCCTGCCGCATCAGCGCGGTCGGCACCGAGCTGAACGGGCTGGTGATGGCGGTCGACCGCACACCTTCATACGCGCCCATGAAGAACGTCCGGTTGTGGCCGTCGTAGAGTTTTGGCAGCACCACGGGACCATCCGCCTCCAGCGCGAACTGATTGCGCTTGCGGGGATTCTTCGGCAGCGAGCGATTGTCGAAATAGCCGCGCGAGTCGAGCGCGTCTCCCTGGTAGAAGTTCGAGGCGGAGCCGTGAAAACTGTTGGCGCCGCTCTTGGTGACGACGTTGATGTAGACGCCGAGGTAGGAGCCGTACTCGGCCGAGGTGCTGCCGGTCTGGACCTCGATCTCGTCCACGGCATCGGCAATCGGCCGCATGCTGGTGGCGGCGAGCAGGTTCGACGACGAGTTGATGCCATCGAGCGACAGGCTGTTCTGAATCTCGCGCTGGCCTGCGCCGCGGAAGCTCAGGCCGATGTCGCTGTTGAGTCCGCCGAGCACGCCGGGCGTGGTGCTGGCCAGGCTCCAGACGTTGCGGCCGCTGGTCGGCAGGTCGATGATGGCGCGCTTGCCGATGGTCTCGGAGACCACCGCGCTGTCGGTGCTCAGCATCTGCGCCCTGGCCTCGACGTTCACCGACTCGGCGACGCCGCCGACCTTGAGCACGGCATTGGTGCGGACCACCTGGTTGTTCGCCACCGCGACCCCGGTGGCGGTGAAGGACTGGAAGCCCTGGACGGAGACGGTGATGTCGTAGGTGCCGGTACGGACAAACTGGATGTTGTAGTAGCCCTCGGCGTTGGTGGTTGTTTCGTAGGTGTCTTTGGTGCCGGTGTTCACCGCCACCACCTGGGCGCCGGGGACCACCAGGTCGCCGCTGTCGGTCACGGTGCCGACCAGCGCGGTCTGAGACGCGAGCTGGGCCGACGCGGTTGCGGCGGCGAGCAGACAGAGCAATGCGAGCGGCGGCAGGCGACGTAGCATTTGGCTCCCCCTTGTTCGAGGCGGGTCATTCCGCCCGGGTGATCAACGAGTCCCGTTCCACAACGGCCGCGACAGGCCGTTCAGATCCCACACCACTTGACCGGCGCGCACCGTCAGCTCGCACTCGAGCCGGCGATCGCCAGACAGTTTCCCTCCGCCGGTGTCGATGAAGCCGAAGGCGCCACGCCTCAGGTTCAGCACCGCGATATCCGCGTCCGCGCCGACGCCGAGCTGCCCGAGGTCGGTGCGATGGATGACTTCAGCCGCCCGCGCGGTGTTGGCGCGGATGACATCCTCGAGCGGCATGCCCATGTTCAGGAACTTGGACATGGTGTTGAGGATGTCCTTCATCCCGCCGTTCATGCTGCCGGTGTGGAGGTCGGTGCTGATGACGTCTGGCCTGAAGCCCTGGGCCATCGCCGGCACCGCCTGGCTGAAGAGAAAGCTGCCGCCGCCGTGCCCGACATCGAACACCACCCCGCGCCGGCGCGCCGCCAGCACGAAGGGCCTGACCTTGCCGTCAGCGTCCACGATCGGCGTCCGGCCGCTGACGCTGGCGTACATGTGCGTCAGGATGTCGCCGGGCCGCAGATGCGTGAGCAGCAGCTCCTCCAGGGAGAGCGGCGGCGTGTGTCCGCCGAAATCGACCATCACCGGCACGTTCGCCTCGCGCCCGGCCTCGACGCCGCGCACCACCGGATCCCACTCCGCGCCGGTATAGTGCGCCACCTTGATGCCGACGATCACCCCCGGGTGCTGGCCGATGCGCATCGCCGTCAACTTGGCGTCCATGTCGGCGAGGTTCTGCTCGACCGGCCCTCCCTTCATCCCCGAACCGACGATGTTGAGGAAGGCCAGCACGCGGGTGCGCGACCGGTCGATGACCTGCTCCTTGAACTGAAGAAAGTTCCGCCAGCCTGCCCCTCCCGCATCCACCAGTGTCGTCTGGCCGCTGCGGAACGAGTGGTTGTCGGGAGCCACAGCCGTGTCGCTGTTGCTGAGATAGGCGTCCTTTTCGGTCCCGAAGAACACGTGGGCGTGCATGTCGATCAGGCCGGGGACGACGTAGAGGCCGGTCGCGTCGACCACGGTTCGCGCCGACGCGGGATCAATCCCGGCAGCCACGCGCGCGATCTTGCCGCCGGCGACCGCGACGTCCACGACCGCGTCGACCGCGTTCTTCGGATCGATGACGTGTCCGTTCCGGATCAGCAGGTCGAACGTCGGCGCCTGGGCGGCCGCCGGCGAGGCGGTCGCGATGCCGATCAGCAGCGCGGCGAGCCGCGTGGTTTGCATCCGCATGGTCAGGCTCGCTTCGTGGTCCCGGCCAGCTCCTCGCGCAGCCGGCGGGCGACAATGCGGTCGTCGCCGCGGTCCATCATCCAGACGCCGATCACCAGGGCACCGTTTTCCGAGCGGGTGACGATCGATGGCTCCCCCGCCTGGAGCGCGTGCACCACCGCGGCAGGGTCCAGGCCGCGCGCCGCCGCGTCCCAGGTGACCCGCAGGTGCGGCACGTGGTTGGCGACCTCGGGGACGAAGATCTCGGCGGCGACGCCGGGAACGGAGGTGGCGGCGGCGCGAATCACCTCGGCGCGGCGCTGGAACTCACGCCCCTCGGCGG
>JBDTOB010000203.1:0-5528 GCA_039933435.1 Acidobacteriota bacterium
CGGCCGGCGGCGCCGGCATCGGCGCGCCGGCGAGCTGCTCGGCGTGGTTCGACATCAGCTCCATCTCGCTGAGGCCAATCGTCTGGTAGGCCTTGATGATGTCGTCGGCGCTGGGAATGGCGCGAAAGCTGTAGGTGATGGCGCCGATCTGGACGCCATGAATCTTGGAATCAATCGCCGCGAACCCCGTCACGTCCACGAGCGCGATCGCCGGGAGCCCGGCCAGCGCCAGCTTGCCGAAGTCTCTGCGCGAATACAGGAATCTGTCCTTGTCGCTGATTGCCATGCCTGCCCTCTCCTGATGAAATCGACCGGGCCACTGCCTGCACGCGCCCGGGCCGTGCGTCGGAACCCGGATACTAACCCGGATCATTCCCGGCTGTCTGTGACACTTCGGCCGCGGCGGCCCAGCCAGATCTTCCCCGCCAGCAGCGCCAGCCCCGGCAGCGCCATCGCGCCCGCGAAGGTCAGCAGAAACGAGCCCGCCCGCATCGAAAACGCGCCCACCGCCGCGTAAGCCAGCGCGATCCCCAGATCCGCCAGCGTCGTCAGCCACAGGAACGGCGCCAGCGGGCTCTTCACGAGCCCGGCGAACACGACGCTGGATTCCGCCAGCACGGGAATGGGCCGGCACACCACCATCGCCCACAGGCCGTACTGATCCATCACCTTGCCGGCGCGCGCGAGACCGTCGCTCCCGACCAGCCGGCGCGCCGGCGCGGCCGCGTAGGCCCCGAACAGGTAGCCAATGGCGCAGCCGAGATTCATTCCGATCCAGATCACCAGCGTGCCCTTCCAGAACCCGAGCAGGACGCCGGCGCCGGTCGAGACGATGCTGGAGGGGACCGGCAGGAAGACGTCGAGCGCGAGGAGCGCGCCGATGGCCGCCGCCGTTGCCCACCCCGACGCATGGCCCTCGGCCAGCCAGGTGGCGAGCTGTTCGAACTGCCGCTCGAACAGCAGGAACGGCAGCAGCACGATGGCGATCAGGATCACCCACAGCACGGTCCAGCGCAGGCGGCGGGAGCCCGGAGACGGGCTCGACTTGGCGGCATCCACGGCGAGCCCCTCAGAAATCGAACTTGTCGATGTTCGCCTTCGTGAACATCGTCGGGGCGCCGAGCACGATCTCGGTGCCGCGGATCTGAATGGTGCCGAGGCGGCCGGCCTCGAGTGCGGTGGTGCCGGGCGGCAGCCGGCCGTGCGCCAGCCGCGAGCCGGCCAGCACCGTGAGGTAGCCGAGGTCGCGGGTGTTCCAGAGCACCACCGTCTGCACCCAGCCGTCGTGCACGTAGGGCTTGTTGATGTTCGGCAGCGACAGCCCGATGACGTTGACGTCGTGGCGGTTGGCCTGGCGCACCGCCTCGGCGGCGCCCGGTACCGCCGGGGCGGAGATCGCCATCACCAGCCGGACGGCGGGAAACACCCGCATGATGGTCTGCGTCTCGGCAAACGCCTTGTCGCGATCGTCGTCGCTCGGCCGCACGGTCGCGAGCGTCAGATTGGGATACTTGTCGGCCAGCCGCTTCCTGATGAAGGCGATCCATTCATTCTGATTGGCGGCGCTGAGGGCGCCGGTGATCACCGCGAACTCCCCCGTGCCCCCGAGCAGCCGCGCCGCTTCGTCGGTGAGGGTGTTGCCGATGCCCTCGGAGGTGGCCTGGTTGACGAAGTAGTCGCGGGCGTCGGGATCGGCGTCGGAGTCCCAGGTGATGACGTGGATGCCGCGCGCGCGCGCCTTGCGCAGGACGCTCGAAATGCCGCCGCGATTCTCGACCGCGACGGCGATGACGTCGACCTTGCGGGTGATCCAGTTCTCGACCAGCTCGTTCTGCTTGGCCGCGTCCAGGCTGGTCGGCCCGTCCCAGATCAGATCGACGCCGAGCTCCTTGGCCGCTTCCTCCGCCCCGGCCCGGCAGCTGACGAAATAGGGATCACCCTTCGCCTTGGGCATGACCGCAATCACCGGCCGCCGCGCCTCCTCCTTGGCGGCGCCCGGGGCCGGCGCGTCCGCGACGGGCCGCGGCGAGGTCAGCGATCGCACCAGCCACACGTTGGTGGCGGCCACCATCACCGAGCCGAAGAGAATCGCGCCGCACAGGACGGCGACCTGGCTGTTCCTCACTGGCATGTCCTCCGCATCATCGAGCGATCGCCGATCGGCGCCCGCGTCCGCGGCGCGGCCGGCTACCGTACCACCAACCGGCGTCCGGGCGCGAGCCCGCAGCCGGTCGATGGCGATGGTCACGACCAGCAGCGTGCCGGTCACGACGCCGGTCAGCTCCGAGGGCAGGGCGGCGAGATGCAGGCCGTTGCGGAGCACCGAGAGCGCGAACAGGCCGATGAGCGTGCCCCAGAGCGTGCCGCGTCCGCCGAAGACGGAGGTGCCGCCGAGCACCACGGCGGTGATGGCGTCGAGCTCGTAGCCGTTGCCGGCGTCGGATTTGGCCTGACCGAGATGGGCAACGTAGACAATCGCCGCGAGGCTCGCGACCAGCCCCGAGAGCAGATAGGCGGTCGCGATGCGCCGCGCCACCGGGATGCCGGCATAGCGCGCGCCGGCGGCGCCGAACCCGATCGCGTACCAGGCACGCCCGATCACCGAGCGGTGCAGCAGCACGGCGTAGCAGGCGATGACGGCCAGAAACAGCGGCAGCTGCGCCGGAATCACCCCCCACAGGTACCCCTGCCCCAGCGCGACGAAGCGGGCCGGAAAGCCGGTGTAGTTCACCGCTCCCTGTGTCAGCCCTTCGGCGATGCCGCGGAAGAGCGAGAACGTCCCGAGCGTGACAATGATGGGCGGAATGTTCAGCCGCGCGATCAGCAGCGCGTTGAGCGCGCCGCCCGCGGCACCGGCCAGCAGGGCCAGCCCGGCGGCCGCCGCGATCGGCAGATGCCAGTCGCGGAACGCCGCCCCGAACACCACCGCCGCGAGCCCCATCATCGAGCCGACCGACAGATCGATCCCGCCGGTGATGATGATCGGCGTCAGGGCGACCGCCAGCAGGCCGAGCTCGACGCTCAAGCGGACGACTTCGAAGAAGTTGCCAACGGTGAAAAAATTCCGCGCCACCAGCGCGAAGAGCACGACTTCGGCCGCCAGCGCCAGCAGCACGATCCATTCGCCGTTCGGGCACCAGCGCGCGCGCCAGCTCCGGATCATGCCGGCGCCGCCGCCGGCACGGCGGCCCGGGCCGCCCGCCGCTCCCGCATCGCATCGATCGCCACCGCGGCAAGGATGATGGCGCCCTGCAGCGCCCGCTCCCAGTAGGCGTTGACGCCGAGGAAGGTCAGCGCCGGGCCGATGGCGCCGAGCAGGACGACGCCGAGCAGGGTCCCGCCCATGTGCCCCTGGCCGCCGCGGATGGAGGCGCCGCCGACGACCGCCGCCGCGATCACCTTCATCTCGAGGCCGATGCCGGCGTTACTGGGAATCTGGTTGAAGCGCACCGAGTTGAGCACCGCGGCCAGCCCCGTCAGCGCGCCGGCGGCCGTGAACACCGCCCAGATAATCGACGTGGTGCTCAACCCCGCCAGCCGCGCCGCCTGCGGGTTCGAGCCGACGGCGTAGACCATGCGCCCGGCAGCCAGATGGCGCATCGCCCAGCTGAGCCCGAGCTGCAAGAGCGCCACCAGCCCGATCGCGACGATCGGATAGGCCGCCTGCGAGAGGCCGAACCATTGAAAGCCCGCCGGCAGGTCCTGCACCCAGGCCCCCTGCGTGGCCCAGCGCAGCCCGTCCCTGAGCGCCACCATCGTCGCCAGGGTGACGACCACCGACGGGATGCGGACGTAGGCGACGAGGGCGCCGTTCAGCGCGCCGAGCGCGCCGCCGGCCAGGCAGGCCAGCAGGGCCGCCAGCACCACCGGGATGCCTGCCTTGGCCGCGAGCCCGGCGGCGACGCCGCAGATGGCGAAGACCGATCCCGCCGAGATGTCGATATTGCCGGTCAGGATCACCAGCGTGGCGCCAAGCGCCACGATCAGTACCGGCATGTTGCCCAGGAACAGGTCGCTGAGGTTGTCGCGCGCGAAATAGCCCGGTGCCACCGCCGCCAGGATCAACCCGAGGGCGACAATCACGAGGGCGATGGAGACTTCGCGCCGATACCGCGTCAGCATCAGAGTGGCGCGGAGATTATCCATTACTTGCGGTGGGCCCGCCCAGCCGCCGGGCGGCGAGGTAACATCCCGGCCGATGGTTCCTGTTTCTCTGCGCCTCAGATCCGCCGCCAGCGCCTTGTGCCTCGCGCTGTGTGTGGCCGCGGCCGGTGGGCGCGCCGCGGCCCAGGGCGAGCTCCGCTGGGCGGCGGATCCCGAGGGCGGCGCCCCCTACGTGGAGGCCGATCCCGTCGATCCTTCCCGCGTCCAGGGCTTCGAGGTCGAGATCGCCGCACTGCTGGCGCGGGCGCTCGGACGCACGCCGCGCTTCATCGCCGTCGCCTACGCGTCAATCGACCAGTCCGTCGCCCGCGGCGACGCCGACCTCGGCCTCAACGGCCTCGAAGACACGCCCGGGCGCCGCGCCGCGATGGCGGTCAGCCTGCCCTACTACGAGTTCCGCGAAGTGCTGTCGGTCAGAACCGCCGACGCCCCGAGGCTGCGGACGCTGGCCGATCTCGCCGGCCGCCGCGTCGGCACGCTCGGCGGCACCATCGCCTACGACATCCTGCTCACCAGCGGACGGCAGTACGGCTTCGAGGCGGTGTCCTACGACGACGATGTGCATCCGTTCACCGATCTGGTGCTGGGGCGCATCGATGCGGTTCTGCTCGACAACGTCATCGCCGAGCGGCGCAGGCGGCAGATGCCTGGCGTGTCGATCCAGCCCGGCAGCGTCGCCACCGGGCACTACGTCGCGGTCCTCGCGCCTCAGCAGGGCGCGCTCCGCGACACCGTGAACCAGGCGTTGCTCGCCGCCGTGCGCGACGGCTCGCTCGAGCGCATCCTGAAGACGTGGGGGATCTGGACCGACGACCAGCCGGCGTTCTTCGCCCGGCTGCTGGCGGGCGACGCCATCGCGCCCAGCGCCGGCACCGGCGGCGACGCCGCCGCGGCGCTGCCGGGGCGATGGACCCTCACGCTCCGCTACCTGCCGACCCTGGTCCGCGCCGCGGGCGTCACCCTGGTGCTCTCCTGCCTGGGGATGGCGCTGGCAGTGGCGCTGGGCGTGCTCATCGCCAGCGGCCGGGTGTATGGCGCCGCGCCGGTGCGGCTGGCGCTCACCGCCTACGTCGAGCTGATGCGCGGCACGCCGATCCTGCTCCAGCTGTTCGTGATCTACTACGGCCTCGCCGCCGCCATCCGGCTCCCCGCCTTCGTCGCCGCACTGGCGGGGCTGGCGTTGAACTACGCCGCGTATGAGAGCGAAATCTACCGCGGCGCGCTCGAGGCGGTGTCCGCCGGCCAGCTCGAGGCGGCGCGCACCCTCGGCTTCAGCGAGCGCCAGATCCTCACCCTCGTCCGAGGACCGCAGGCGTTCCGCGCCGCGCTGGCGCCGATGACCAACGACTTCGTCGCGCTGCTCA
>JBDTOB010000204.1:0-5460 GCA_039933435.1 Acidobacteriota bacterium
CCCATGGTCTTGAGGATGGCGATGTCGCGGCTCTTCTCCATCACCAGCAGGATCAGCGAGGCGACGATGTTGAGCGCCGCCACCATCACGATCAGCCCGATGGTGATCGAGATCGCCATCTTCTCGAGCCACAGCGCCGAGAACAGCGCACCGTTGAGGTCGGCCCAGTCCTGTGCGAGATATTCGGCGCCGAGCTGCAACGGGATCGCTTCGCTCACCCGCTGCGCCGCGAACATGTCGTCGAGCTTGAGCTCGATGAAATCCGGCTCGGTCCGGCCGAGCACGCGTTCGGCGACGTCGAGGCGCACGAAGCCGTAGCCACTGTCGTACTCGAAGAGGCCGAGGCTGAACGTCCCCGCCACCTTGAACGGCCGCGGCCGCATGTACAAGCCCACCGGGGTCATCGTCCCCTCGGAGGTAATCAGCTGCACGGTGTCGCCGATCCGCACCTTGAGCTGCGCCGCCAGCTCCTTGCCGACGAGAATGGTGGGGGTGGTCCCCGGCGGGGTGTCGAGCGCGTCGAGGCCGCCCGACAGCATCGCTTTCTCAATCTGGGTGACGGTCTTTTCCTGCGCCGGGACAACGCCTTTGACCTCGATGAACGCCTGGCCGCCGCCGTCGCTGGTGAGCAGCGCCTTGCCCTGCACCACCGGCGCGGCACCCACCACCCGCGGCAGGGCGAGGAGCTTGCGGACTTCCGCCTGCGCATCGCTGATGCCCCCCGCCTTCATCACGTAGACGTGGGCCGCGGAGCCGACGATGCGGTCGCGCAGCTCGCCCTGGAGACCGGTCATGAGCGCCAGGGCGATGAGGAGCGCCATGACGCCGACCATCACCCCGAGCACGGAAATGAGGGAGATCAGCGAAATGAAGGCCTGCCGGCGGCGCGCGAGCAGGTAGCGGAGCGCCACGAACAGCTCGAAGGGCAGGTCCATCGGGCTACTTGCCCCGCATCAGCGGGAACAGGATGACGTCGCGGATGGAAGGACTGTTGGTCAGCAGCATCACCAGGCGGTCGATGCCGACGCCTTCTCCGCCGGCCGGGGGCAGCCCGTATTCGAGGGCGCGGATGTAGTCCTCGTCCATGGCGTGCGCCTCGGTGTCGCCGGCGGCGCGGTCGGCGAGCTGCGCCTCGAAGCGGCGGCGCTGCTCCGCCGGATCGTTGAGCTCGCTGAAGGCGTTCGCCACCTCGAAGCCGCCGATGTAGAGCTCGAACCGCTCGACGGTGTCGGGGTCGCCGGGCTTCTGCTTGGAGAGCGGCGACACCTCGGTGGGAAAGTCGTAGACGAAGGTGGGCTGGACGAGGTCGTGCTCGTTGAGGCGCTCGAAGATCTCGGTGGCGATCTTCCCGGCGCCGTAGCCCGCCTGCACCTCGATGCCGAGCTGCTTCGCCAGCGCCGCCGCGGTGTCGCGGCCGCGGAGATCGGCATCGGTGACGTCGACGCCCAGCCGCGCGCTGGCCGCGGCGCGCGCCCCTTCCCGCAGCGAGATGCGGCGATAGGGGGCGGCGAGGGAAATCCGATGCTCGCCGAAGGTCACGGTCTCGCTGCCGGTGGCCTCGCGGGCGCAGGTCGCCAGCATCGCCTCGGTCATGTCCATGAGCTCCTCGTAGCCGGTGTAGGCCTGGTAGAACTCGAGCATCGTGAACTCGGGGTTGTGCTGGGTCGAGATGCCTTCGTTGCGGAAATTGCGGTTGATCTCGTAGACCCGCTCCAGCCCGCCGACCACCAGCCGCTTGAGATAGAGCTCCGGCGCGATGCGCAGGAACAACTGCATGTCGAGGGCGTTGTGATGGGTCACGAACGGCCGGGCGAGGGCGCCGCCGGCGATCGGCTGCATCATCGGCGTTTCGACCTCGAGATACCCGCGCGCGTTGAGAAAGGTCCGGATCGAGGCGAGCACCCGGCTGCGCACCTCGAAGGTGCGCCGCGAGTCGGGGTTGACGATCAGGTCCAGGTAGCGCTGGCGGTAGCGGATCTCGACGTCGCTCAGCCCGTGCCACTTCTCCGGCAGCGGCACGAAGCACTTCACCAGGAACTCGAGGCTCGAGGCGAAGATGGTCAGCTCGTTGGTCTTGGTGCGGAACAGCTTGCCGCGGACGCCGATGAAGTCGCCGAAGTCGAGCAGCTTGAAAATCGCGAAGTCGCGCTCCGACAGCGCGTCCTTGCGGACGTAGACCTGGAGCCGCGATCGGCCGTCCGAGATCACCAGGAAGTTGGCCTTGCCGAAGCTGCGAATGGCCAGCACCCGCCCGGCCGTCGTCGTCTCGACCGGCGAGGCCTCGAGGGTGTCGGCGCTGCTCTCCGAGTGGGCGGCGACGAGCTCGTCCACGGTATGGGTGCGGGGGAAGGTGTGCGGATACGGATCCACCCCGAGCCGCTGGAGCTCTTCGAAATTGGCACGCCGCTGCAGCAGCTGATCGGACTCGCGAACGTCTTCGGCCATGTCGATTCTGATTACTCCCGCTTCAGTTCTTTGCGGACGGCGTCGAGCACGCCGTTGACGAACGGCACGGCCTCCTCGCCGGAGTAGGTGCGCGCCAGCTCGATGCCCTCGTTGATGACCACCCGCGCCGGGGTCTCGGCCTCGGCGAGCAGCTCGTAGACGCAGAGGCGCAGCACCAGGCGATCGATGACGACCATGCGCTCGATCCGCCAGTTCTGCGCATGGGCGGTGATGATCGCGTCGATCTCGGGCAGGCGTTTGTGGGTGCCGGCGGCCAGGCGGTTGGCGAACTCGCGCATGTCGTCCGGGACTTCGGCGTCCTCGTCGTGCGCCGGCCAGTACGAGCCGATCGCTTCGTAGGCGCTGGCCCGCCCGATCTCCATCTGGTAGAGCATCTGCAGCGCCGCTTCGCGGGCGCGGCGGCGGCCGGTCCCGGCGGGGATCGGCGTCATCACTCGGTGCCGCCGGCCGGGGCCGGCTTGAAGCCGAAGGCGCGGGGCGCGGCGGCGACCCGTGCGGGCTTGCGCCCCAGCCGACGGAACAGAATGGCCATCTCGATGCCGGCCGCGGCCGCCTCCCAGCCCTTGTTGTCGCGCCCCGGGCCGGCGCGCTCCTCAGCCTGGGCGAGCGAATCGGTGGTCAGCACGCCAAACGCCACCGGCACGCCGGTCTGGCCGGAGGCATCCATGATGCCTTGCGCCACGGCGGACGAGATGTACTCGAAGTGCGGGGTCGCGCCGCGGACGACGCAGCCGAGCGTGATGACGGCGTCGAAGCGGCCGGTCGAGGCGGCGTAGCGCGCTGCCAGGGGCAGCTCGAAGGCCCCGGGCACCTCCATCTCGTCGATCTCGGCCTCGGACACGCCGGCTTCGGAGAGCGCCAGGCGCGCGCCGTCGCGCAGCGCGCCGGTGACCGCCGGGTTGAAGCGCGAGACGATGAGGGCGAAGCGATATCCGGCGGCGGAAGGCAGCCCGGCCGCCGGCGCGTTGGGATCTGTATGGCGCACCGCGTTATTTCCCCTTGAACTCCGCCTTGCGCTTCTCGAGAAAGGCCCGCGTCCCCTCGCGCATGTCGTCGGTGGACGCGACCAGCCCGAAGAGCGTCGCCTCGAAGACCTGCGCATCCGCCAGCGCCATCTCCAGGCCGCGGTTGACGGCATCGATGATGTAGCGCACTGCGACGGGCGCTTTGGTGGCCAGCAGCGCCGCCAGCTTCTCGGCGTCGGCCATCAGCCCGTCCGGCGGCAGCACGCGGTTGACGAGCCCGATGCGGAAGGCCTCGGCTGCGGAAATATGCTCGCCGGTCAGCAGCAGCTCGAGGGCGCGGCCGCGGCCGACCAGCCGCGCCAGACGCTGCGTCCCGCCGTAGCCGGGAATGATGCCGAGATTGATCTCCGGCTGCCCGAGGCGCGCCGTGTCCGCGGCGAGCCGCAGCGTGCAGGCCATCGCCAGCTCGCAGCCGCCGCCGAGCGCATAGCCGTTGATCGCGGCAATCACCGGCTTGCCGAGGTGCTCGATCAGGTCGAAGACGCGCTGACCGCGGAGCGCGTGCTCGCGGCCGCCGGTCGGCGTCTGCACCGACAGCTCGTTGATGTCGGCGCCGGCGACGAACGCCTTGTCCCCGGCCCCGGTCAGGATGACCACCCGCACGTCAGGATCGTCCTGGCAGGCCCGCAGCGCGCGTTCGAGCTCGTCCAGCGTCCGCGCGTTCAGCGCGTTCAGCACCTTCGGGCGGTTGATGGTCAGCGTCGCCACGGCATCGGTCCGGGCGACCAGGAGGTTGTCGAAGTGTTCGGCGGTGTGGCTGCTCATGCGTGCGGTCCGCCTCGAGAGGAGGGAAATTTGAGTATACCCCACGCACGTGCGGCCCCTCCTGCCGCAACCGCGATCGCGGCGCCGACGCCGTCGGCCGCCACGTCGAAGGCGTCGGGCGTGCGTCCAGGGACGAACGACTGGTGGAATTCGTCCGACACGCCGTAGGCGACCGCCAGGAGGATTGCCGCCGCGGCGCGCCCCCAGGTCACCCCGCGCAGCCGGCCGCCGGCCAGCGCCCGCAGCAACACGGCGCCGAGCAGCGCATAACCGATGCCGTGCCCCGACTTGTCCGAGATGCCGCCCGGCAGTTCGGTCAGATTGGGAATAGAGGACGCAATGAAGATCAGCACCATCTGCAGGGCGACCGGGCCCCAGAGCAGCAGCGGCGTGCGCAGGGGCGAAGGCTGATCCGGCCCGCTCACAGCGGCAGCGGGTACATCAGCCACCCGAGCACCAGCGCCGCCAGCAGGAACCCGCCGAACATCATCGCGCCCGTCCGCAGCTGGGTGCGCGGCTCGTCGCGCATCAGCACGGCGAAGACCAGCGACACGAAGAACGCGAACAGCGCGAGCAGCAGGAGGTGGCTGGTCACTTGCGGCCCATGCCGATGTCGAAGGCGTCGAGCACGACCAGGGTGTTGAGCAGGCCGGCGACAATCAGGAAGGCGTTGCCGTATTCGTAGGTCACCGCGGTCACGGTGCCGGCGCCGGCATCCACCATCCGCGCCAGCAGCCACGGCGCGCCGGCGCCCAGATTGGCGAAGGCCGCCAGGCCAACGAGCGGCTCGGAGAAATCGAAGGGAAAGATCCGGCCGTGCATCAGCAGGCCGCAGAGAAACATCGCCGGCAGCGCCAGCAGGAAGACGAGCCCCTTCTGCCGCCGGCCCATCCACAAATGCCCGGCGCCGGGCACGACCCAGGCGGCCAGACAGAGCAGCACGAGCATGCCGGGCTCTGCCGCCCGGGTCCGCTCCACTGCGGAGGTTTTCAGCGCCATATCCTCCGCATCATAGCGCAACTGCCGGCCGCTCCGGCTCCGCCTCCGACCGCAGCGACCTCACGAAGATCCAGCCGGCCGCCGCCCCGAGGGGCAGCGCCGCGATCATCCGGCTGCTGTTGGAGGAAGGGATTACTCCGGCAAGCTCGCCGGCGACGCTGAGCGCCGTCGGCAGCGCCGCCACCAGGAGGACGAGCCGCGTCGA
>JBDTOB010000205.1:0-5451 GCA_039933435.1 Acidobacteriota bacterium
CCCACGACTTCGGGATGAACAGCTGTTCGTAGAGGCTGATCGAATAGCGGTCGGTCATCCCGGCCAGGAAGTCGCGGGCGGCGGCGTCGAGCCCCTCCTCCTCGATGGTGCGGAGGTCCAGAAATTCCGCAGGCGCCTCCCGCACCTTTTCCCACAGCCCACCCAGGATCCCCCCCGCCTTCCGGAACTCGGCTGTCGCCGCCTCGTTCTCGTAGACGGCCTCGAACAGGAAGCTGCGCAGGCCGACGGTGGCCTGCAGGACTTCGTCGCTCATCCGGATCTCGGTCAGGCCGCCGTCCAGGCTGCGGACGATGACGTCGGTCACCATGCGGCCGATCCGCGCCGCGCCGCTGGCGCCCAGCACCGCGACGTGCTCCCGCGGCAGGTCCTCCTCCTTCAGCAACCCGGCCCGCACCGCGTCGTCGATGTCGTGGTTCACGTAGGCGATGATGTCGGCGACGCGCGCGATCTGTCCCTCGACGGTGCTGGCGCGGTGCTCCGGCGGGGCGCCGACCGGCATGCCGCTCTTGCCCTTGGAATGCCGGGCGATGCCGTCGCGCACCTCCCAGGTGAGATTGAGGCCGGCGCGGTCCTTCTCGAGCACGTCGACGATGCGGAGGCTCTGCTCGTAGTGATTGAAGCCGCCGGGAATCAGATCGTTCAGGACGCGCTCCCCCGCGTGCCCGAACGGCGTGTGGCCGAGATCGTGCCCGAGGGCAATGGCCTCGGTCAGGTCCTCGTTGAGCTGGAGGACCTTGGCGATGCTGCGCGCGATCTGCGACACCTCGAGGGTATGGGTCAGCCGGGTGCGGTAGTGATCGCCGGTCGGGGCGAAGAACACCTGGGTCTTGTGCTTGAGGCGGCGGAACGCCTTGCAGTGGATCACGCGATCGCGATCACGCTGAAACACGGGGCGGATCGGATCGGGCGGCTCGTCCCTCAGCCGGCCGCGCGAGTCGCCGCTCTTGGCCGCCTGGGGAGCCAGGACGGCACGCTCACGCGCTTCGAGCGCCTCACGGATGCTGGTCACGGAATCGGCCCTCGCGGCGCCGGCCGCGCGTCGGCGCCTGATGACGGAATCATCGGCGGATGATCTCCGGAAGAAAACTGGTGCCGTGGCCGAGCGGGCCCACGGCGAAGAGGTCGGCGATGGTCTGGCCGAGATCCGCGAACGTCGCGCGCGTCCCCAGATCGACGCCCGGCCGCACGCCTCCCCCGGCGACCAACACCGGCACGTACTCGCGCGCGTGGTCGGTGCTGGGCGTGGTTGGATCGTTGCCATGATCGGCGGTCACGATCAGCAGGTCACGCGGGGCGAGCGCCGGCAGCAGTGCGCCGAGATGTCGATCGAACCGTTCCAGGTTCCCGGCATAGCCCTCCGGATCGTTGCGGTGGCCGTACTGTGTGTCGAAGTCGACCAGGTTGGCGAAGATCAGGCCCTGCGGCGTCGTCGTCATCGCGCGCTCGACCTCGCCCATGCCCTCGTCGTCGCTCGCGGTGTGCACCGCGGCACTCATGCCACGGCCGGCGAAAAGATCCTCGATCTTGCCAATCGCGACGACGCGGTGGCCGGCCTCGGTGAGGCGATCGAGCAGCGTCGGAGCGAAGGGTGTCAGCGCGAAATCGCGGCGGTTGGCGGTGCGCTGGAAGTGGCCGGCCTCGCCGACGAACGGACGGGCGATCACCCGGCCGACCCCCATGCCGCGACCGACGAGATCGAAGGCGATCTCGCACCAGCGATACAGCTCCGCCACCGGCACCACCGCTTCGTGCGCCGCAATCTGGAAGACGCTGTCGGCCGAGGTATAGACGATCGGCTTGCCGGTGCGGAGGTGCTCGACGCCGAGCTCCTCGATGATGGCCGTGCCGCTGGCGGCGCGGTTGGCGAGCACGCCGCGGCCGATGCGCCGCTCGAAGGTCTGGATGACGTCCGGGGGGAAGCCGTCCGGGAACAGCGGAAACGGCCGGTCGAGCACGAGTCCCATCAGCTCCCAGTGGCCGGTGACGGAATCCTTGCCAGGCGAGGCCTCCGCCATCCTGCCGTAGGCGCCGATCGGCGCCGGCTCCGGATCCACCCGGTTGATCGACGACACCCGCGACAAACCCAGGGATCGGAGATGCGGGACGGCCAGCGGCACCCGGCGCGCGATGTGACCCAGCGTGTCGCTGCCGGCATCGCCGTAGCGCTCCGCGTCCGGCAGCTCGCCGACGCCCACGCTGTCGAGCACCAGCAGGATGACGCGGTCGGGGAGAGGCGTGCCCAATCAGGCTTCGTGGGCGGAGTAGTAATTGCTCATCGGACGCGGCGATCGAATGGTGGCAATCGCATGCTTGAAGAGCATGTGATCGGCGCCCGTGTGTTCGACGATGACAGCGAACCGGTCGAAGTTCTTGACCCGGCCCTCGAGCTCGGTGCCGTCCATCAGGCGAATCAGCACCGACAGCTTCTCGCGGCGGGCGAAGTTGAGGAAGACATCCTGGATATTCGGCTGCGCGGCGGGAGGCTTCGACTCACGGGTCGGTGACGGCATCGCTCGGTGTCTCCAGGAGCGCGAGCATGCGGGCGACCTCGTGTTGAGTCTCCTCGCGTTCGCCCGCGGCGTGAATCCACTGTAGGTTAGGCTCTTTCCGAAACCAGATCAACTGCCGTCGCGAGTACTTGCGGTTCTCGCGGACGATCAGCTCCCGCGTCGCCGCCTCGTCGCGCATGCCGTGCAGATGCTCCAGCGCCTGGCGGTAGACGAGGCCGGTGAACGGCAGCGCCGTCTCCGGTACCCCGGCCGCGAGCAGCGCGCGCATCTCGGCGAGCAACCCCTGCCGGAACTGCGCCTCGACCCGCGCCGCCACCCGGACATCGGTGGCTTCCGGCGGAATCCGTAGCGCGAAGCTGACGACGTCGTATTCCGGCAGCGGCGAGGCGGTGTCGGCGAAATGCGCCGTCAGCGCCCGGCCGGTGAGCCGGTAGACCTCGAGCGCGCGGACGACACGCTTCCGGTCCGCCGGGGCAATCCGCGCCGCCGATTCGGGATCCACCCGCGCGAGCAGGCGGTGCAGCCGCGCCTCCCCCCGCCGATCCGCGATCCGCTCGAGCCGCGCCCGCAGCCCGCTGTCGCGCGCCGGCCCCGGGAAGAACCCGCGCGTCAGCGCACGGTAATAAAGTCCCGTGCCGCCGACCAGAATCGGCAGCCGGCCGCGCGCCGTTATGCCGCGGATCACCGTCGAGGCGTCCCGCGCATACCGCGCCGCCGAATACTCTTCGGTCGGATCGGCCACGTCGATCAGGTGATGGGGTATGCCCTGCCGCTCGGCCGCGGAGACCTTGTCGGTACCGATGTCGAAGCCGCGATACACCGCGGTCGAGTCGCAGCTCACGACCTCGCCGCCGAATCGCTTCGCCAGCGCGATGCCGAGCGCGCTCTTCCCGGTCGCGGTGGGGCCGATGATGGCGACGAGCCGCGGCCGCGACATTACGCCGCCCGGAGGGCGCGCGCGATCGCCAGCGCCGCGAGAACCGCCAGCATCAGGAGCAGGCCGATCTGCTGCGTCCGCGACGGCAGCGTCATGACCCGGGATTCTCGTTGTAGAAGAAGGTGATGGTGAAGAAGGCGCGATCGTCCGGGTACTCGGGAGGCAGCGGCTGGGTGGGGTTCGACGCCGCGAGTGCGTTGAACGACGAGTTGTTGAAACCGTCGATGCTCGACGGCCGCAGCACCCGCAGTTCGCTGATCCGGCCGTCCTTGCCGACGTAGAACGTCACCACCACATGCCCGTGCATCGTCATGGCGGCCATCGGGATGTTCCAGTTGCGGCGGATCTGGGCGATGAAGCGGCGGAGCCACGGACCGAAGTCGACGCCCTTGCTGTCGAACTGGATCGACTTTTCGAAGTCCATCCCCTCGCCGCCCTGCAGGTTGCCGAAGGATTCCTTCTCGACGTACTTCTGGACGTTGCGGATGGCATCCGCGATCACGCCGGCCGACGGACCGCGCGGCGCCGCCTGCGGCCTGTCGGAGGCATGAGCCTGGACCGCCGTGGGCGACTCGGGCAGCGTCACGCCGCGGGCGCTCTCCTCGGCGCTCTTGTCCGGCGGCGAGGGGGTCGCGGCGCGCTCGGGCGGCCCGCCTTCCATGCGCTCCGAGGTGTTGCCTCGCGAGAACGGCATGCTGTTGGTCGGCTTGGGGGCCCGCTCCACGGTCGCGGCACGACGGTCGATGTCGGAGAGCTCGGCCCGCTGAGGCGGCTTCGGTGCGGGTTTGTCGAGACGCGGGGCGATGAACACGAAGCGGGCGTTGTCGCGCTGCCGCTCCTGCTGCAGCCGCTGCTGCTCGGCCACCGCCTGCAGCCGCTCCGCTTCCCACGCCTTGACCCAGGCCATCTTCGGCGCCAGCAGGATGAAGATGATCACCGACAGATAAAAGACGACGGTGAGCAGCACGACCTCGAGGCGCGTCAGTGAACGCGGCAGGGTCGGCGTATCCGGCCGGTAGTCCTCGAAGTTGAAGTACATCAGTGAGTTAGGATGATTATAGATCTCCGGGGGCGTCCCGTTCCAGGCTTTTGCCTGGAATCTTCACACCTCCGACGGGACGGCCGCGGCCCGGCGACCCGTGAAGAGGTAGACGATGCCGAAGGTCAAAGGGACGGCGCGGACCTGTGAAAATCCTGTGGCGGCAAGGGTGCGGGCGAATTCCGCCGCCGGCGGAAAGGTGCCGACTGAGGCGGGGAGATAGGAATAGGCGCTCTGGTGCTTCGAGATCAGCCGGCCGACGAGCGGCAGCATGTAGCGGAAGTACCAGGCATAGGCCGTGCGCAGGCCGGGGATGCGGGGCTGGCCGAATTCCAGAATCGCCAGCGGCGCGCCCGGTCGCAGCACCCTGGCGATCTCGCCGAGGGCGCGTTCAGGCTCGGCGACGTTGCGGATACCGAACGCGATGGTCGCGCCGTCGCAGGAGCCCGAGGCCAGAGGGATCCGGGTGGCATCCCCCCGCACCAGGGTGACGCGCGACCCGAGCGACGCGGCGCGGACCTTGACAAGCGCCAGCCGCAGCATCTCGCCGGCGAAGTCCACCCCGACGACCGACGCCCCGGGGACGCGGGTGACCGTCGCCAGCGCCAGATCTCCGGTGCCGGTGCAGAGGTCGAGGACGCGCGCGCCGTCGGCGAGCGCCAGCGCCTCGACGGCCCGATCTCTCCAGCGCCGATCCAGGCCGGCGCTCAGCAGATGGTTGAGGAGATCGTACCGCGGCGCAATCGCGTCGAACATGCCGGCGATGCGCGCAGGGGTCTTGTCCGGGGGTGTGCTCACGCGCGCGCTCATCCCTCCCAGGACGGATACAGCTCGTGGTCGAAGCCGAGGCTGCTGAGGATCTTCCCCGCCATGAAGTCGGCGAGGTCGTCGAGCGTCTTCGGCATCTGATAGAACGCCGGCATCGCCGGCATGATCATCGCGCC
>JBDTOB010000206.1:0-5440 GCA_039933435.1 Acidobacteriota bacterium
CTGATCTCCTGCGGCAACGAGACCGAGATCGCGCTCGGCTACGCCACGCTCTACGGCGACATGTGCGGCGGCGTCTCGCTCATCGGCGACCTCTCCAAGCTCGACGTCTATCGGCTGGCCCGGTACGTCAACGCCCGCCAGGGCGCCGAGATCATCCCGGAAGAGACCTTCACGCTGACGCCGTCCGCGGAGCTTTCCGCCAATCAGTTCGACCCGTTCGACTACCACGTCGTCGCGCCGATCGTCGGCGAGCTGGTCGAGCGCCGGCGCAGCCCGGCGGAGCTGGTCCGGCTGTTCGAGCGGCACGAGCTGGACGCGGATCGCTTCGTTCCCGACCCGTCGGGCCGCACGGTCTACGACAAGCACACCAGCGCCACTTTCCACGACGTCGTCTACGACTGCTTCAGGCGCATCCGTCGATCGGTCTACAAGCGGCTGCAGGGCCCGCCCATCGTCGTCGTCACCGAGCGCGCCTTCGGCTTCGATCTGCGCGAGACCATCATCAACGGCTGGGAAGGCTGATGGAAGCGACGGCGGCCAAGGTCGTGGTGTCGGACCTGCACAAGCGCTATGGCGACGTCCGCGCCGCCCAGGGGGTCAGCTTCCAGATCCGCGACGGCGAAATCTTCGGCCTGCTCGGCCCCAACGGCTCGGGAAAGACGACCACGGTCGAATGCCTGCTGGGCCTGCGCGAGCCGGACTCGGGCAGCATTGCGGTCTGTGGCATCGATGCGCGGCGGCACCCGCGCGACGCCCGGCAGAAGCTCGGCGCGGCGCTGCAGACAACGTCGCTGCAGGACAAGATCACGCCGCGGGAGGCGCTGCGCCTGTTCGGCGCCTTCTACGGACACCGCGCCACCCCGGACGAGATGATCGGGCGGTTCGGGCTCGAGACCAAGGCCGATGCGGCCTTCGACACTCTCTCGGGCGGGCAGCGGCAGCGGCTGGCGCTGGCGCTGGCCTTCGTCAACCGCCCCGAGGTCGTGGTCCTCGACGAACCGACCACCGGGCTGGATCCGCAGTCGCGGCGCGAGCTGCACGGAGAGATCGCGCGGATGAAGCAGGACGGCCATACCGTGCTGCTCACCACCCATTACATCGAGGAGGCGGAGCAGCTCTGCGATCGCATCGCGGTCATCGACCGCGGCCGGATCATCGCGACCGGCACTCCGCACGAGCTGATCGCACGATCGAGCGCCATGCAGTCGGTGTCGATCGCGACCGCGCCGCCGCTGACGCCGGCGGACCTGTCGCAGCTGGACGGCGCCGAAGACATCGACGTCGAGGGGGCGCGCCTTCGCTTCCGGACGACGACCGTGGGGCCGACGCTGGCCGGCCTGCTGCGGCTGGTTGAGGCCCGCGGCGTGGAGATCGCGGAACTGCAGGTCCGCAAGGGGACGCTGGAGGATGTCTTCCTCGAGCTGACCGGCAGCGGCGCTGGAGCCGGCGAATGATGGACGCGCTCCTCCAGCAGACGGCGATGAGCCTGCGGCTGCATTACCGCAACCGGATGGCGCTGCTCTACAGCTACCTCTTTCCGCTCATCTTCCTGCTCGCCTTCTACGTCCTCTACCGCTACGAGCGCGTCGTCCTCATCCGCCACATGGGAGAGCTGCTGACGGTCGGCATTCTGGGCGGGGCGTGTTTCGGACTGCCGACGACGCTGGTGAGCGAGCGGGAGCGGGGGGTGTGGCGCCGCTACCGGCTGGCGCCGGTGCCGACCGCGGGCCTGATCAGCAGCACGATTGCCGCGCGCTACGCGATTCTCGTCACCGCGGGGCTGCTGCAGATCGCCCTCGCGGTGCTGCTGGGGATGCCGCTGCCGCGGCATCCGATCCAGTTGTGGATCGCGTTCACCTGCGTCTCGTTCGCCTTCATCGGGCTCGGGCTGGTGATGGCGACCATGGCCGACAACGTCCCGGCCGTCCAGGCGCTGGGGCAGTGCATCTTCCTGCCGATGCTGATCATCGGCGGCGTCGCGGTTCCGCTCGCGAGCCTGCCGGACTGGGCGCAGCACCTGTCGGCGTTCTTCCCCGGGCGGTATGCGGTGCAGGCGATCCAGGCGTCGGTCAACGGGGCCGGTCTGGGCACGGTGCGGTTCGATCTGCTGGCGCTGGCGATCATCGGCCTGGCCGGGTGCGTGGCCGGCGGCATGCTGTTCCGGTGGGATGCGCAGCAGCGCTTCAGCAGCCGCCGCGGTAAGGCGTGGGTTGTCGTGCCGCTGGCCGCCTGGGTGGCGGTCGGTGCGATGGCGGAAGCACGGCACCGGATTGGCACCCCGCCGGAGAGTCGAACGACCGGCGCCGCCGCGCCCGTGAGTCCTTCCCCTGCCCCGCCGGCGACGGCCGAGCCGACGCCTGTGGAAGCGCCGCCTTCGGCCGCCGCTCCCGCGGACACCCCGCCGACGCCGCCGGCGGGTGCCGCGCGCCCGCTGGCGCCGGCGCCGCACGCGTCCGGGAAGGCCGAGACGCCGACACCGGCACCAGCGGCGGTCTCGCCAGTGCCGCCGTCCGCCCGGCGCGGCGATGCACCGGCAACGCCACCGCGCGCCGTGGAACCCGCCGCGGCGCCGCCGGCAGGACCGGGCGACCGCCCCGCGGAGGCCCCGCCGGCGCCCAAACCGGCGCAGCCGATTGCCGCCAGCTGGCAGGGGGTCAAGCGATCCGACATCGATCGCGACCTGATCTTCGATCGCCTGCCGCCCGACAGCGGCATCGTCGCGCCGATCGCGCCGCCCGACGAAGCGCCGCCGGCGGAGGTGCAGCAGCAGCTTGACGACATCCGCGTCGGGCTGCCCGCGTGGGGTCCGGCCAGGGTCGCCGATCTGGTGCAGCGGGCGCGGAACATTCTCTACATTGCCGCCGTCCCTGATGTCCATCAGACCGAGCTCGAGCGCTTCGCGCCGGCAGTAGTCTTCGACGAGCTGGAGCAGGACATCCCGAAGGACGATCTCGTCAAGGTCCTCTACTGGATTGCCCTGCACCCGATGGACGGCGACGACAGCGCGATCGATCAGCTGCCGGCGCTCGGATTCGAGAATCGCGGCGTCGATGCCGAGCAGGCGCGCGAGCGCGCGGCGCTGTATGCGGTGAAACTGCTCGGACGGGTGACCGGCGCCATCCGCCGTTTCTGAATGAAGAAGGAAGGACGCGAATGACTGAGCTCGATCCGGAACGCTACCCGGTGGGCCGCCCTCCGCGGGATTCATCACCCCTCGATGCGGCCGGACGGGCGGCGCTGGTGGCGATCATCGCGGAGACGCCGGCGACGCTTCGCGCCTTGGTCGCGGGCCTCACCGAGGCACAGCTCGACACGTCCTATCGCGCCGGAGGCTGGACCGTCCGGCAGGTCGTACACCACCTGCCCGACAGCCATATCAACGCCTACGTGCGGATGAAGCTGGCGGCCACCGAGACGGCCCCGGCAATCAAGACCTACGACGAAGCGCGCTGGGCCGAGCTGCCGGAGGCCCGGACGGCGCCGGTGGCAATGTCGCTCGACCTGCTCGACGCCCTGCACCGCCGCTGGACGGCTTTCCTGAACGCACTGCCGGCAGACGCCTTCACCCGGACCTTTGCCCACCCCGACTGGGGCGAGGTCACGATCGATCAGGCGATCGGCATGTACGCGTGGCATTGCCGCCACCACACCGCCCACGTCCGCCTGGCACTCCAGAAGGGCGGGGAGTCTATGTCCGGACGAAGTCGATGAAGCCGCGCTCGGGATCGGTGCGCACCAGCCGCACCTCGAGGCGATCGCCGACGTCCAGTCCCTCGGTCCCCTGCTCGAGCTTGCCTTCCACCGGCGGGCTGCCGATCCGCACCCACGTCCCCTTGGCGGAGGCGCCGGTGACAACCGCGGTGAACGTCTGTCCAATCCGGTCGGACATCCAGATCGCCTCCGCCGCCTTGCGGACCAGCCGTTCGACCTTATTGGCGGCGTCCTCCTGCGTGGTGCAGTGGGCGGCCAGCGCCGACAACTCCTCCAGCGTGTAGGGCGAGGGCTCGCCGGCCATCGCCGCCTTCAGCAGCCGCTCGGTGACGAGATCCGGATAGCGCCGGTTCGGCGCGGTGGAATGGGTGTAGGCCGACACCGCCAGCGCGAAATGCCCGGACGACTGCTCCTTCGGGCCCTCGGCGACATACTCGCCGCGACCGAGGAGCTTGATCACGCTGAGCGACAGATCGCCGAACTGATCAGGGGCGGCGGCGCGGCGCGCCTTGAGAAAGGCTTCGAGCGCCAGCGCATCAGGTGCGTCAGGCAGCGCGGTCCCGTGCTGCCGCGCCAGTTCGACGATCCGCGGCCAGCGCTCCGGGGATCGGACCACTCGCCTGATCGACGGCAGCGTCCGCGACGACAGGAAGCGGGCCGAGACGCCGTTGGCCGCCACCATGAAGCTCTCGATCAGATCGCGGGCGCGATTCGGCTGTTCGACGCGCAGCTCCGAGACCCGGCCGTCGGTGAGCACCGGCTTGACCTCGGTGCGGTCGAAATCGAGCGCCCCGTGGCGCTGCCGCTGCGCCCGCAGCAGGCCGGCGATACGGTCCTGCAGCCGCAGTTGGGCCTCGAGCCCCGCGACCTCCGCCACGCCATCCGGCCGCGGCCCGCGCTCCTCGAGCCAGGCCCCCACCGCCGCGTACGTCAGTTTGGCCTGGTTTCTGACCACCGCCAGATAGACCTCCGACTCCGCCACTGTGCCGTCGCCGCCGACCGTCATGTCGACGACAATGGCTGCGCGATCTTCCCCTTCGTTGAGCGACGTCAGATCGGTGGACAGCTCGGGCGGCAGCATCGCGAAGACGCGCGCCGGGGTGTAGACAGAGGTGGTGTTCTTTCTGGCATGGGCGTCGATCGCCGACGCCGGGCGCACCAGCGCGTCGACGTCGGCAATCGCCACCAGCACCCGCGGAGTGACGCCGTCCACGGCCACCTCGAGTTGATCGAGATCCCGCGACTCGTCGTTGTCGATCGAAGACCACGGCAGCCCGCGCAGATCCCGCAGCCCGTCGGCGCCGGCGGGCTGCAGTTGCTGCAGCTCGGCCGACGCCTGCGGCGGGAACTCCGGCTCCATGCCGTACTGCACCATCGCCCGCCGCGCAATCTCCCGCAGCCTCGCTCCCTGGTCCTGTGTCATCAGGGGATCATAGCCCGCAGCCGCAGGCGCGTGTCCCGGCGAACCGCGGAGAGCTCAGCGGTCCGCCGGCAGGCTGACGTTCAGCGCGCTGGTCTCGCCCGCCTGAATGCGGACCGTGGAGGTGTAGGTCCGGTAGCCGTCCTTGCGGATCTCCACCCGGTGCGGCCCCTCCGCCAGTTCCACCAGCAGCCGATCCTCACCCGCGGGCGCATCCCATCGCTCGTCGTCCACCATTACCACGGCATCGCGAGGCTGGACGCGAATCGCCACCGCGCCAAAGCGATCGCCAGGCTGGACACGATCGCC
>JBDTOB010000207.1:0-5440 GCA_039933435.1 Acidobacteriota bacterium
GGAAGCGGACCTGGCTGTGATCGATCGGGTAGCCGTTCTCGTCCAGCGCCCGCACCTTCATGTTCGGCACTCGCAACCGCACTTCCACTTGCTTCGACATCGTCTTTATCAGGTCCCTCCGGCCCTGGCCGCACGACGGCAGGCCCGCCTGACAATATACCGCGGGAGACCGCGGGCGAGGCAGGCCGCGATCTGGCCCGCTCGCGCGGTGAGCGGTTCCGGCACTCGAGAGGCGGCGCTCGGGGCCGGCGGCGGACTCGCCGCCATCTCCCGCCATTTCGCAACCGTCATGGCCTGCACAGTTCTGCAAGCTCGACTGTTTACGGCCGGCAGGCGTGCCGGCAGTAACCCAAACGAAACAGACCATTTGCGGACTTGACGGGAGTGGCGTTGTCCTTGCGTTGAACCGTGCATCACCCATCGAGCGTTGTCGACAAGGCCACCGGCCTGTTCGCAGCCTCTCGGATTACTTGCAGCACTGGGACCAGTCACCAATGAACGCCACTCTTCTTCGATTCGCCAGCCGCGCGGCTGCGGCCCTCGCCGTTTCCCTCGTTGCCGCCGGCGGGGCCGCGGGCCAGACGCTTCAGCTCACCGACTCGAGCGCCACGGTGCTGCGAGGGGGCGCCTACGCCAACACCAACCTGTCGTCCGACCTCCTGCTGGCGACGCGGGCGAGCGGCGACGCGACCTACGTCCGCCGGATTGCGCTGAAGTTCGACACCCACAACACGATTCCGGCCGGCACGCCGATCGCGTCGGCGCTCCTGACACTGACGGTCGCGGGCGGCAACGCCGAACCGCGCCCGATCGGCGCGTATCGGATCGCGGCGTCGTATCAGGAGGGGGAAGCCACCTGGAGCCGCCGCAGCGCCTCGGCCACGTGGGCGGCGGGGGGCGGCGATCTGGCGGAGCTGGTGGCCAGCGCCACGGTGACCGACGCCCCGGGCAGCCGGGTGGTGTTCGACGTCACTGCGCTGGTGCAACGCGCCATCGACGGCGCGTTCGTGACGTCGCGCTACACGCGGATCGGCCTCGTTGACGGCGGCGCTTCCAGCCGGGACTCCTACAAGGAGTACTTCTCGGATGAAGCCGCGGATGTCCTGGTGCGGCCGGTGCTGACCGTCACCTATGCGCAGCCGACCCCGCAGGTGCCGGTGACGGCACCGGTCGTGCCGCCGGCGACCGCGCCGGCGCCGGTGACCGAGCCCGCGCCGGCGCCGGCGCCGGTGCCCGAGCCCGCGCCGGTGCTGCCGCCGGTGACCGCCCCGTCCACGAGCGTCGAACCGGCGGCGGGTGCGCCCGTGCCGCTGCGGGTGCTCCAGTACAACACCCATCACGGCGGCTTCGGCACCGACGGCCGCTACGACCCGGATCGCCTGGCGACCTGGATGGCGAAGATGACGCCCGACGTCATCTTGCTGAACGAGGTCGAGAAGTACACGTCGTGGGGCAACCAGGATCAGCCGGCGCGCTACAAGGCGCTGATGGAAGCCAAGACCGGGAAGACGTGGTACTCGGTGTTCGCGCAGGAGTTCGGCGCGTGGACCGCGAACGGCAAGGGCCACCTGATCCTGTCGACCTACCCGCTCGAGTCCACCGACATGTTCGACGTGAGCTGGGACCGGGCGGCGGCGGCGGCGCGGGTCACCGTGAACGGCCGCACCATCAGCCTGATGGTCACCCACCTCGATCCCGACGATTACACGCGGCGACTGGCGCAGTCGAAACAGGTCATGCTGTGGGGCACCGGCGTCGCCGAGAACCGGATCCTGACCGGCGACATGAATGCCTGGCCGGACCAGACGTCGATCGCGGAGTTCGTCAAGACCTACTACGACTCCTGGGCGGTCGCCGAGAAGGCGGGCAAAGCGGTCTCGTTCAGCGGCCTGACGCCGTCGGGCGCCACCAAGAAGGGGCGCATCGATTACATCTTCTATTCGAAGCAGTCGGCCGACCTGACGGTGGTCGGCTCACAGGTGTTCGACACCCGCGACGCCAATGGGGTGATGCCGTCCGATCATCGCCCGGTGGTGACGACGTTCCTGGTCAAGTAGGCGTTCGGGAGACGCCGCCCAGGAGAAACTCATGGTTCGCGCGAATCGTGCATTGGGTGAGTAAGTAAGCGGGTAAACAATGGACGGGCCCTCTCTGACGGGAGGGCTCGATCGATCCGCGGTCAGACCGGGAGCGCGCGGTTCTTCGCCACGGCGCGGTGGTGGGCGGTCATCGCCGCAATCACGTGGCACACCCAGCCGAACATCCCGCCGGTGCCGATCCAGAGGCCGGGGGTGACGATCAGCCAGAAGATCGCCCGCAGGAAATCGCCGTTGTAGATCTGGCCGACGCCGGGAATGACCGCGCTCAGGACGGCCGCGGTCCCGGGATGCTTGATCACCTGTGCCTCTGCGCTCACCTGCACGCTCCTTCCGTCCTCAGTGTACCAAACGGAAATCCGGGGAAGGTTGTTCCCGGGTGGAAGCAACAGCCGAGCCTGCGGAAGAGCGCGGCGGCCGCGGCGGAGCGTATTGGTGCCGGAGGTGGGGATCGAACCTACACGGAGCGTTAACTCCACGGGATTTTGAGTCCGTCCGGATGCACATCCGTGGGACGGCCTGAACCCGTCATTGACGAAAAGTCCTGGGCTTTTCAGTTCAAGGATGTTCAGCGGGTATCGCCCAGTTCCGTCGCTGCGTTAGCCCAGTGTTAGCCCGACGATGAGTGCCTTCGGCATCCCGATCCGTCGACTGTTGCAGTCAGAAGCAGAATCACCATTGTCCCCAGCGACCCACTTACCGCACCTGACTGGACCTCAAAGAGTCGCTGAACCCCGTCATCCCGAACCGGATTCCCGGTGAGGAGTCTGATTCCGGCACGAAGGCATCAATCATTACGCAGGACGTAACGCATAATGTCGTGTCATAATCTGCATCGATGATCGTCGGCTACCGCGACAAGCGAACGGCTGACTTCGCAGGCGGCAAGCGCGTGAAGCTGTTCTCGGGCATCGAGCGGCCCGCGCGGCTCAAGCTCGATCGCCTTGAATCCGCGCACGTCCTTCATGATCTGGCGGCGTTGCCCGGCAACCGATTCGAAGCGCTGAAGGGTGATCGGAAGGGGCAGTACAGCATCCGCATCAACGATCAGTGGCGCATCTGTTTTGAATGGCCAGATGGATCGGTTGGTCCGACGAACGTCGAGATTGTCGATTATCACTGAGGCACACACCATGGCATCGAGGGCTATTCACCCCGGAGAACACCTGGCTGAGGAACTTGACGCGCTCGACATGAGCGCCGCGGAACTCGCGCGTCGGCTCAGGGTTCCGACGAATCGCGTTACGGCGATTCTGAACGGCCAGCGCGCGATCTCCGGAGACACGGCGCTGCGCCTGGCTCATTTTTTCGGAACGAGCCCACAGTTCTGGCTGAATCTTCAGAGCCTCTACGAGATTCGGTTGGCCGAAGAAAAGAGCGGAAAGGCCATCAAAAAACTGCCGTCGCTGAAGCGGGTCGAAGAGGTTCACCGGATAAAGAAAGAGTCCGCAGCGAGGGTGATGTAGATGACAGGGGGGCAGTGCGACGCACGCGGGCATCGGGTTTCAAGACCGGGTCGCCCGACGGCTGGCCGTGCACCTGATCGCTGATGCGCCGGTGGAGTTCTTTGGTCTTCCGCCTGACGTCACGCCGACATCGATTGAGCTCGAAACATCAGCACCGGTGGACGACATCCTCGCCGCAACATCTGCGGGGGGGATCCTGCTTCCTCAATGTCAAGAAGGGCGTCTCGGTCACTCAGAGCATGTGGGCCTCGTCACGCGGTGGGGCACTCGGAAGGTCAAGGCCATGAAGCGCCGGGACGTCCGGGAGGTGCTCGACGAGATCACCCCCCGCGCGCCCAT
The DNA here is from genome assembly GCA_039933435.1 of Acidobacteriota bacterium. Lineage (GTDB taxonomy): Bacteria > Acidobacteriota > Vicinamibacteria > Vicinamibacterales > 2-12-FULL-66-21 > JALZOC01. The sequence continues at coordinate 3,902 of JBDTOB010000207.1, forward strand.
CATGGCGAACCGGACGCTCGCGCTCGTGCGTCAGATGTTCAACTTTGCGATCGAGCACGATTGGCTCGAGACGAACCCCTGCCACATGATCAAGCAGCTCGCGCCAGAGAAGCAGCGCGAGCGGGTGCTGAGCGAAGATGAGATCCGTCAACGGGGCGAAGAGCAGGGCCTGTGGAGGCAAATTCCACGTCTGAGCCGTCAAATCGAGTTCGTCCCAACACAGCCGGTGATGCCGGTATCGGGAGCTTCGCGGTCTCACGCTGAACGCGCGACTCCGCCGCGGGGTCGCGCTTCTCGACGTCCATGCCATGACGTTTATCGAGCGCCAGCGATCGAGCGCCCGCAAGCGTCAGGGCAGGGTAGCTGCCCAGGGTGAGCCATTGTGGCTTGCCGCCGCTGCGGTAGACGAAGCTCCACGTGGTGATGCCAGCGAGTGTGTGAGGCGAAGGGCGAGGCCCTTGGCCTTCGAGTCAAAGTACACGGTGCGGATCGCCCGGCGAGCGCCCGCGACAAAGCGATCGGTTCGGGCGATGCGAGCCACTTGCTCAACGTCAGCCCAGTGTCAGCCCAACGCCAACTCGCGGGCCGTAGGCCCAAGAGCCACCTGCTCGAGATGCGACTAAATGGGTATACGTAATGGTGCCGGAGGACGGGGTCGAACCGTCACGGGGCGTTAACCCCACGGGATTTTGAGTCCCGCGCGTCTGCCAATTTCACCACTCCGGCGCGGAGGGACTCTCAGTGTACGCCAACTGCCGGCCGTCCGCGCGGCGGCGCGCAGCGTCTACGGGAAGCATCCCGGATCCGCCGACAGCGGCAGTGCCGGGACTGACCCGGCCGGCGTTCGCGCGAATACCACCGAGCGCGCGCCCTCGAACGCCACGGCCCAGCCGCCGCTCCCGAGGCGCTGCGCCGCTGGCAGCGCCTTCGGGGTCCAGAGGTAGTCTGCCGCCAGCGCCTCCGGCAGTGCGGCGCCGCCCGGGGCGTCGAAGAAGAAGCGCAGATGCCGAGAGGTGCGCGCGGATCCGGACGGCATGAGCCGAGAGGCTACCACGGCCTCCCGGCGCGCCGCCGGTACGTCCGGCCTTGACGCTGGCCAACGCTCCGGGTCACTCTGACGGTTCGCGTCCGCGCCCGGGTCCGGTCCCGGCGCCCTTGAGGAGCCGTCCGTGCCGCACCCAGCCATCCGTTTCATGACCCTCGACCCCGGCCACTTCCATGCCGCGCTGGTCCACGGCGAGATGTATCCCGACGTCAGCGACCGCGTCGACGTCTTCGCGCCGGTCGGCGCCGACCTCGTCGCCCACCTGCACCGGCTCGCCGGGTTCAACCACCGCGCCACACGTCCCACCTCGTGGGCCTGGGAGGTCCACGCCGGCCCGGACGGCTTTGCCCGGATGCTGGCCGAGCGGCCTGGCACCGTGGTGGTCCTCTCCGGACGCAACCGCTTCAAGATCGACCAGATCCTCGGCGCCGTCGAGGGCGGGCTGCACGTCCTCGCCGACAAGCCCTGGGTCCTGCGCTCGGAGGATCTGCCAA
>JBDTOB010000208.1:0-5433 GCA_039933435.1 Acidobacteriota bacterium
GCCGCCGAGACCGGGGCCGCCAACACCGTGGACCCGTTCGGCGGCGCCTACGCGGTCGAGGCGGCGACCAACCGGATCGAAGACGAAGCGAGGGCGCTGCTGGCCCGCATTGACGCCGCCGGCGGCACGCTCGCGGCGATCGAACAGGGGCTGATCCAGCGCGACATCCAGGAGTCGGCCTACCGCGCCCAGCAGCAGATCGACAGCGGCGAACGGATCGTCGTCGGCGTCAACCGCTTCGCGGTGGAGGCGGACGGCGCAGGCATCGAGACGCTGACCATCGATCCCGAGCTCGAGGCGGCCCAGATCGTGCGCCTGCGGCAGGTGCGCGCGGCACGGGAGCAGGCCCGCTGGTCGGCCGCCGTCGACGCCGTCAGGACCGTCGCGCTCGGGACGGACAATCTCGTGCCGCCGATCATCGAGGCGGTCGAGGCCAGCGCCACCGTGGGAGAGATCTCCGATGCGCTCCGCGGCGTGTTCGGCGAGCACCGGGAGATCGATGCCTGAAACCCGACCCGCGCCGCTGCTCTCGGTCGAGCACCTCACCACCGGCTTCGACATCGGCGGACGCTTCGTGCCCGCGGTGATCGACGTCAGCTTTCACCTTGCCGCGGGGGAAACGCTCGGCCTGGTCGGCGAATCGGGCAGCGGCAAGTCGGTCACCGCCCTCTCGATCCTCGGGCTGGTGCAGCGCCCGGGCCGGATTGCCGAAGGGCGCATCCTCTTCGGCGGCACCGACCTGCGGACGCTCGACGAGCGCGCCATGCAGAAGATCCGCGGCGCCGAGATTGCGCTGATCTTCCAGGAGCCGATGACGGCGCTCAACCCGGTATTCACCATCGGCAGCCAGATCGAGGAGACGCTGCGCGTCCACGGCCAGGCGACGCGGCAGACGGCGCGCGCCAAAGCGATCGAGCTGCTCGACGCGGTCAGCATCCCCGAGCCGCAGCAGCGCGTCCGCGACTACCCGCACCAGCTCTCCGGCGGTCTCCGCCAGCGCGCCCTCATCGCCATGGCGCTGGCCTGCAACCCGAAAGTGGTGATCGCCGACGAACCGACGACGGCGCTGGATGTGACGATCCAGGCGCAGATCCTCGACCTGCTGCGATCGCTGCAGCAGCGGATGGGACTGGCGCTGCTGCTCATCACCCACGACCTCGGCGTCGTCGCCGGCATGGCCGACCGGGTGGCGGTGATGTACTCCGGCCGGATCGTCGAGGAAGCACCGGTGACGCAGCTGTTCGCGGACCCGAAGCACCCGTACACGCGCGGGCTGATGGCCTCGATGCCGGGCGGGGCGCCGGGGTCGCGGCTGCTCGCCATCCAGGGTACGGTGCCGCCGCTCGGAGAGCTGCCGCCGGGCTGCTCGTTCGGGCCACGATGCCCCGAACGATTCGCGCCGTGCCCGACCGCACCCCCGGGTGCGACCGCGTTCGCTCCCGATCGCACGGTGAAGTGCTACCTGCACGGCCCGGCGGTGGAGCCCCAGGTCCTGCCGGCAGGCGAGGCGTGATGCCGCTGCTCGAGGTCCGCCATCTCGTCAAGGAGTTCCGCCGCTCGCGCGGGCTGTTCGCGTCGCCGTCGGTGGTCCGCGCCGTCAACGACGTCAGCTTCACGATAGACGAGGGAGAGACCTTCGGGCTGGTGGGAGAGTCGGGCAGCGGCAAGACCACCACCGGCCGGTGCATCCTGCGGCTGATCGAGCCCGACTCCGGCGAGGTCCGCTTCAAGGGGGACGACGTGCTCGCCTTCTCGAAGACGCGCCTGCGCGAGGCGCGTCGCGACATGCAGATCGTCTTCCAGGATCCCTACTCGTCGCTGAACCCGCGCATGCGGGTGGGCGCGATCGTCGAGGAGCCGCTGGTCATCCACGGCATCGGCAACCGCGCGGCGCGGCGGGCGCGCGTCGCTGAGCTGTTCGAGCTGGTCGGGCTCGACGCCTCGCTGCTGGCACGCTATCCACACCAGTTCAGCGGCGGGCAGCGGCAGCGCATCGGGCTGGCGCGGGCCCTGGCGCTCAACCCGTCGCTGATTGTCGCCGACGAGCCGGTGTCGGCGCTCGACGTCTCGGTGCAGGCGCAGGTCGTCAACCTGCTGATGGATCTGCAGGCGCGGCTGAAGCTGACCTACCTGTTCATCGCCCACGATCTGCGGCTGGTGCGCCACATCTGCAGCCGGGTGGCGGTGATGTACCTGGGGCGGATTGTCGAGTTGGGGCCGACCGAGGCGCTGTTCGCCGCTCCCGCCCACCCCTATACGCAGGCGCTGCTGTCGGCGATCCCGCTGCCCGACCCGGCGGCGCAGCGCCAGCGGGTGGTGCTCGACCCGGCTTCCTTCGACGCCCAGGCGGCGCTGCGTGAGGTCACCGCCGGGCACTTCGCCGCGCTCTGAGCGGCCGCCCGTCGTGGTTCACGCGGCGCGGGTGGCGTCCTTTTCGACCTGGCCGTCGCGGATGTGAATGGCGCGGTGCGCGTGGGCGGCGATATCCGACTCGTGGGTGACGAGGATGATGGTGTTGCCCGATTCGTGCAGCCGGGCGAAAAGCGCCATGATCTCGTTGCCGGTCTTGGAGTCGAGGTTGCCGGTGGGCTCGTCCGCCAGCAGGATCGAGGGATTGTTGACCAGCGCCCGCGCAATAGCCACACGCTGGCGCTGCCCGCCCGAGAGCTCGCTGGGCCGGTGCGAGGCGCGTGACGTGAGCTCGACCTTTTCCAGCGCCTGCTTCGCCCGATCCTGCCGCTCCTTGCCCGACACCCCCGCGTAGACCAGCGGCAGCTCGACGTTGTGCAGCGCCGTGGCGCGCGGCAGCAGGTTGAAGGTCTGGAACACGAAGCCGATCTCTTCGTTCCTGATGCGCGCCAGCTCGTCGTCGTTCATCGCCGCGACCTCCTTCTCGTTGAGGAGGTAGCTGCCCTTCGACGGGGTGTCGAGGCAGCCGATCAGGTTCATCAGCGTTGACTTGCCGGATCCCGACGGACCCATGATCGCCACGTACTCGCCGCGCCGGATCTCGATCGAGACACCCCGCAGGGCGTGGATCTCTTCGTCGCCCATGGTGTAGGTCTTCCACAGGTCGCGGGTTTCAATCAGTGCCATAAGTGTCCAGGGTAATCGCGGGCCTGACACGATGGACGACAACTGGAGACGTCCGGTTCCATCGCCCGCGCATTCTTCAGCTCTACACTACACCCGCCGCCCTCAGTCCGGGCGCCCGACCGCCAGCCGCAGCGGAACGCGGACCTCGAGCCCCGAGGGCTCGCGCAGGACGATGCCGTCGCGGTTGATAGCGACGATTACCCGGGATCCGATGCGGTCCCCCACCGCCGCCATGCCGCCATCGACAATCGCGAGACGGCGATTCTGGTCGATCAGCACCGAATCGAGCTTCGGCAACGGGTCTTTCAGGGGCGCCTCCGCCTTGCCGGGCGGCCGGGCCGGCGGCGGCGTTCGTTCTGCCGCGGCCGGCGGCAGCGTGATCGGCGCCTTCACGGCGGGCGCATTGCTGGTTGCCGGCGGCAGCGTGATAGGTGCCCTCACTGCAGGCGCCGGGCTCGGCGCGGGTGGCGCCGGCCTGCTCGTCGTCACGGCCGGCGGCGGCAGCGACGTGATCGGCGCCCTCGCGGCTGGCGCAGGACTCGCCGGCATGGGCGTCGTCGTCGCCGGTCCTGGCGCGGGAACGACCGGTGCGGGTGGGGCCGTGGTCCGGCCCGAGGTCGCGGTCGCGGTTTCCGATGGGCCCGGCGAGATCGGGGCGGGTGCGGGAGCGACCGGTGCGGGTACCGGCGCCGGCTTCGCGGCCGCTGTCGCCGACGGCGTTTGAGGCGCCTGACGACGGACGGTTACGGCGGCCGGCTCGACCTCGGCGCGGTTGTTCCTGATCACCAGCGCGCCGAGCCCCACCGCCACCAGGATCGCGGCAGCGGCCGCTATCCGAGCCCCCGTGCCCGCCAGCAGCCGCGCCGACGCCGGCGCCGCGGTTGCGGCGGCGCACGCCAGGCGGAGCGCGGGGGCGGACTCCGGGAACCGCTCCATCCGCGCCCGGCCGGCCGCCTCGAGGCCATCGGTCGAATCGAGCGTCTCCACCTCGAGGTCGAGCTCCTCGATGAGTGGCATGGTCAGCGACCGCAGATCCGGCAGGTCGCCGCAGGTGATCACGGTACCGACCGTGACGTTGTTGAAGTGGCTGACATCGGAGAGCCCGCGCCGCAGCTCCGGCGCGAGCTGCGCGACGAGCGAGTAGCGCTGGAGGAGCTGGGCCCTGGTGCCGGCGGCCTCGGCGTTGTAGGCCCAGGTGAAGGTGCGCTCGAAGAGCAGCTCGGCGCCTCGGACGATCGCGATCGCCGCTCCGTGCACGTTCAGCGCCAGCCACGCCGTCGCGTCCGGGCGCGGCCGGCTGGCCGCCAACCGTACCAGCGCCTGCACCGGCGACAGCACGGTCTCGACGCGAAAGCCCGCGGCCGTCAACGGCCGAAGCGTCGCGACCGCCACCGGGTCGTTCACTCGGGCGCCGTCCGGAAGCTCCCACGAGACGACGCGGGCGCGCCGCGGCAGCTTCAACTGCCGGCGCACCGCCTCGAGCGCCGCCGCCACGGCGGTGTCGTGCGACGGCCATTCGGCGCGCTCGATCGTCCGGAACGCGCGCACCTCGATCGGCCGGCCCCGCCGCGGCCGCACGGCGACGAACACGCAGGAGTCCGGGCCGAGCTCGATGCCGGTGACGGTGCCCATCACAGTCGCTCCGCGCGCGGCCCCCTGGCCCTCGCGCCGGCGCTACCCCTCCTCTTCCCCGTATTCGGTCTTGAGCTTGGCGACGACCGCCGGATCCGCCAGCGTCGTGGTGTCGCCAATCGCCTTGCCTTCGGCGATGTCGCGCAGCAGGCGGCGCATGATCTTGCCCGAGCGCGTCTTCGGCAGATCGGCGGTGAACAGGATCTGGTCCGGCCGGGCGATGGCGCCAATCTTCTGGACGACGTGCTCCTTGAGCTCGGCCGCCAGCGCCGGCGTTCCTTCGATCCCTTCCTTCAACGTCACGAAGGCGGCCACCGACTGTCCCTTGATCTCGTGCGGCTTGCCGACCACGGCCGCCTCCGCCACCGCGGGATGGTCGACCAGCGCGCTCTCGACCTCCATCGTCCCGAGACGATGACCCGCGACGTTGAGCACGTCGTCCACCCGGCCGAGCAGCCAGTAGTTACCCTCGTCGTCCACGCGCGCGCCGTCGCCGGCGAAGTAGGCGCCGTCGGGCCATCGCACCCAGTACTGCGAGGCGAACCGCTCGGGGTCGCCGTAGATGCCGCGGAGCATCGCCGGCCACGGCTTCGTCAGCGCCAGCAGCCCGGCGCCGGTGGCGATGGCATTGCCCTTGACGTCGCGGATTTCCGCCGAGACGCCCGGAAACGGATGCGTCGCCGAGCCGGGCGTCGTGCTGGTGAT
>JBDTOB010000209.1:0-5411 GCA_039933435.1 Acidobacteriota bacterium
TGGTCGGCGCCGGGAAGCGTCCGCAGGTGCGCGACCATCTCGTCTTCGTCCCGCGGCGACAGCAACGCGGTCAGCAGGATGACGTCGGGCACCCTGGCGCTCAGCGCCGCGATGGCCGCGTCGCGGGAGTCCACCACCACGAAGTCCGCCTTGACCCGCTGCCGGATGACCCGCTCCAGCACCTGCGCCTGGTGCTGGTCGGGTTCCACCGCAAGGACCAGACCCTGGACGGTCACGCTCGCCATCAGGCTCTCACCATGAAGACCACCAGCACGGCGCCGACGACGGCGAAGACGAGCAGGGGTGCGTTCTCGATGCTCTGATGCCGCAGCGCGGAGGCCAGGGCGTCGGCGAGGTCGCCGGCCCTGGCGGACCACGACGAGACGCCATAGCCGGATACCAGGTTCTCGAAACGTTCGCGGACGCGCTCGTCCACCGACACCAGCATCAGGAGGAGGCCGGAGAAGACGACGATCGACGCAAGGCTTTGTCGCAGTGCGAGTGTCATAAGGCTGGCTCGAGACGGTGCAATGGCAAAGCCCATGCCGCGCCACAGAGATATCGATAAGGCGGGAATCTCACGGAAACACGCGGCAGAAATCGCCGACCCGGGAATCCGCGGCGCGATCGGCGGGGCCAGCGCCACGAAAACCGCCGCGCCAGTTACGAAAGTGACGGGCCGACATGGCGTGCGAGCGCCTGCCAATCCCTGGTCCACGCGCTCCGCGGCGGCCGGCAAAACGCTGCATTCCGAACGACTTGCGGGACGGATGGGCGCTCGCCAACGGGCCGTGGCACAGCCGTTGCGGATATGCCCGACGTGGCGCGGTAAGTCACCGCGCAAGTTAACAGCATGCGGCCGCGCCGCAACTTCGCACTGCCCCGGCGGTGCACATCCCGGAGGATTCAATGTCCCAGCTCGTTACCTTCGTCAAGTCACTCGCCCGCAACGAAGAAGGTCAGGACCTGCTCGAGTACGCGTTGCTCGTGGCGCTCATCGCCCTGATCGCCATCGGTGCAGTCGGCATGGCCGGCGGCGCGGTCAACACGATCTTCACCAACATCGCCAACGCGTTGAACGGCGCTGCGTAAACGTCGGTGGGTGGTGCGCAGCGACGGCGCTGCGCACCACCTCACGATGCCGGAGATCACAGGTCGTGAGCCGTAGCAGGAGATTCGCCATGCAGTCGCAGGTTACCGTCGCAGTGCTGAACAGAGTCGCGCGGCTCCTTCGAGCCGACGAAGGACAGGATCTGCTGGAGTACGGACTTCTTGCCGCTCTCATTGCCGTCATCGCGCTCGGCGCCGTCGGCGTTGTCGGCGCCACCATCAACACGGTTTTCTGGCAGACCATTGCCGTTGCCAGCAGTTTTTAGTCCGGCGGTCGTGGCGCTGTTTGCGGCGCTCGTCGTCGCGACGGTCATCGACATCCGCACCCGCCGCATCCCGAACGGGCTGACGGCGGCGCTGGCCGGAGCCGGGCTCGGCCTGGCGGCATTCGGCACCGGCGGCGTCTCGCTCTGGGGGGCGGCGGCGGGACTCGTCGTCGGCCTGGCCCTCATGGCGCCGGGCTACCTGCTCGGGGCCACGGGCGGCGGCGACGTGAAGCTCATGGCCGCCGTCGGAACGGTGGTCGGCCCATCGACCGTGATCTGGGCGTTCCTCTTTACCGGCGTGGCCGGCGGTGTGCTCGCGCTGATCGTGGCGGGCCAGAGGGGACGCCTCGCCGCCACCGTCGCCGGGACCGGAAGGCTGATGACCGCGACGGCCGGTTCGGCGCCGCTCGGCGTCGCCACTCCCGCCCGCAGGTTTGCGTACGGGCCGGCGATTGCCGCGGGGAGCGCGCTCGCGGTCCTGCTGAAGTAGGACACCTCGTCAGACGTCGACCACGCGTCCGGTCGCGTCAACGCGAAAACGAAAGACAGGGGACAGACACATGCGCAGCCGAATTTTCGCCGTTCTCGCCATCGCGGTTCTCGCCGGAGGAGGGCTGGCGTACGGCACCTACAACATGGTGCAGAAGCAGCCCGTGCAGGCCGCGGCGCCGGCGACCCAGCCGGTGGTGGTGGCCGCCTCCAACCTGCAACTGGGCGCCGAGCTCAAGGCGGAAGACCTGGTGGTCGTCGGCTTCCCCGCCGGCCGGGCGCCCGAGGGCACGTTTTCCAGCCCCGGCGAGCTGGTCGGCCGGGGCGTGATCTCGCCGATGGTCAAGAACGAGCCGGTGCTCAAGGGCAAGCTCGCTTCCAAGGAAGCAGGCTCGGGGCTGCCGCCGGTCATTCCCGAAGGCATGCGCGCGGTGTCGGTGCGCGTCGACGAGGTCGTCGGCGTCGCCGGCTACGTGCTGCCGGGCAATCGGGTGGACGTGCTCGCGACCGCGAATCCCACCGACCAGCGCGCCGATACCACCACCAAGGTCATCCTCTCCAACGTCCAGGTGCTGACCGCGGGAACGCGGATGGAACAGGACCAGGAGAACACCAAGCCGGTGCAGGTCACGGTGGTGACGCTGCTGGTGTTCCCCGAGCAGTCGGAGCGCCTGGCGCTCGCCAGCACCGAGGGAAAAATTCAGCTCGCGCTCCGCAACCCGCTCGACCAGGGGGTGCCGGATACGCCGGGCATCAGGACCGCCGGGCTGATGGGGCGGATCGCCCCCGCGCTCAAGACTGCAGCGCCGACGCCGTCGCGGCTGCGCGCCGCCTCGGCGCCGGTGTCCCAGGCGGCCGTGGCCCCGCCGCCCCCGCCGCCGAGCGTCGAGATGATCCGCGGCGACAAACGCGCCACCGAAGTCATTCGCTAGCCGGCGCCGACGCCGCGCCTGAACACAGTTTTCGAAGGAGACCTTCATGAATCCGCGGGCAACACGGCTCAGGACTGCACTCGTCGCCGCCATCGTCGTCATTCTCGTGGCCGCGCCGCAGGCGCAGCAGGCACTGCAGTTCGCCCCCGTCGCCGGCGCCGCTGCCGCCGGCGCCCCGGCCACCGCCGCCAACGTCACCGACATCGATCTCCTGGTCGGCCGGTCCACGGTCGTCAACGTCGGGTCGACCATCGCCCGGGTGTCCCTGACCGTGCCGGATATCGCCGATGCGATGGTGACCGCCCCCGGTCAGCTGCTCATCCACGGCAAGCAGCCGGGCACCATCTCGCTGTTCGTCTGGGACCGCGGCGGCGCCATCACCACCTATGAGGTCAAGGTCCGCCGCGACCTCAGCGCGCTCGTCGATCAGATGAAGCAGTTGTTCCCGGGCGAGCCGATCGCCGTCGCCGGCAGCGGCAAGGACGTCGTCGTCTCGGGCACGGTCTCGAGCCGCTACGTGGTCGAGAAGGCGGCCAGCGTCGCCGCCGGCTACGTCGACAAGCCGGAGAACGTCGTCAACCTGCTCAAGCAGCAGGAGGGTGTCGCCTCCAACCAGGTGATGCTGCGGGTCCGCTTCGCCGAAGTCAGCCGCTCGGCGATGACCGAGCTCGGCGCCTCGTTCTTCACCGGCGCCGGCGGTTTCCACGATTACGTCGCCCGTTCGACGACGCAGCAGTTCTCCGCGCCCAATTTCGACGAGATCAATCGCAGCTCGCTCCAGGGCGCCCCCGACAAGTGGGGCGGCGGCCGCGACACGGTCGATTCGACCGGCGGCAAGCAGACCTTCAGCGACTTCCTCAACCTGTTCGTGTTCTCCAACAAGTACAACGTCGGGACCGTGGTCAAGGCGCTGCAGGACAAGGGGCTGTTCCAGAGCCTGGCCGAGCCCAACCTGATCGCCACCAACGGTAAAGAGGCCAGCTTCCTCGCCGGCGGCGAGTTCCCGATTCCGGTCGTGCAGAGCGGCGGCAACGGCAACGCCGTCACCATCATGTTCAAGGAGTTCGGCATCCGGCTGACCTTCACGCCGACCGTGCTCGGCGGCGACCTGATCAACCTCAAGGTGCGGCCCGAGGTCAGCGCGCTCGACTTCGGCAACGCGGTCTCGGTCGGCGGGTTCCGGATTCCGGCGCTGACCACCCGCCGGACCGACACCGAAGTCGAGCTCCGCGACGGTCAGACGTTCGCCATCGCCGGGCTGCTCAACAACACAGTCACCGACTCGATGCGGAAGATTCCCGGCATCGGCGATATTCCCATCCTCGGATGGCTGTTCAAGAGCCGGGCGCTGCAGAAGAACCAGACGGAGCTGGTGGTGATGATCACCCCGGTGATCATCAAGCGCGGCCAGATGGGTGCGTCGGAAGGACTGCCGTCCCTGGTCGAGCCCTACCTGGGCGCGCCGGGCAAAGCCTATCCGAATACGGCGCCCTACGTGGGCTCGCCGCGATTCCCCTCCGACCAGCCGACGCCGCAGAGCGCCGCGCCGGCGAAGGCGAAGGACTCCAGCCGGGCGGAAGTGCCGGCGGTGAAGCCGGCCGCGGTCGCCGCCGCGCCGGTCTCCCGTGCGATTGAAACGGCCGCGCCGGTGGCGCTGGCGCCGGCGCCGGTGAAGACCCCGCAGACCCCGACGGCGGCGGCAAAGGCGCCGGAGGCCGCAAAAACCCCGGAGGCTGCCAAGGCGCCGGTCAAGGCCGCCGAGGTGGTGAAGCCCTCCAAGCAGGAAGAGGCGGCTGCCGAGCAGGCACGCGAGCAGGCGAAGAAGGCGGCCGCCGCGGCCGCCAGGCAGGAAGCGGCCGACCACAAGGCGCAGGCGGAGCAGGAGGCGGCCGACCGCAAGGTGCAGGCGGAGCAGGCGCGCATCGCCGAGCGCAAGGCGCAGGACGATCAGCGCGCCGCGGACAAGCTCGCCAAGGAGCGTGAAGCGCGCGAAGCGGATGTCGCCCGCAAGAACGCCGAGACCGCGCGCCGCGACGCGGAGGCGGGGCAGAAGCGCGACAAGGTGCTTGCCGAGGCCGCGGCCCGGCTGCAGGCCGCACAGGCGGCCTACCAGGAAGAGGTCAAGCGCGCCAAGAGCAGCGACGCGGCCGGCTCCGCTTCGGCCTCACTGCCACGCTAGCGCTCACTGAAACGAGCGGACGACACAATCAGCGCCGGAATCAGGCAACCATGGCACAACTCGCAGCCTCGATCGTCAGCCACGACGAGGACTTCAAACGACAGCTCGCCGCGCTGCTTCGCGCCGGCGGCGTCCCCGTCGGCATCGTCGACGCCAACGCCGTCGCGCAGGGATCGAGCCCTGACGTCGTGGTCGTCGACATCCGCGCCGACGCCTCGTCCGGCATGGCGGCAATCGAGCGGCTGCGGGCCAAGCACCCGTCGGTCGGGCTGTTTGCCGTGGCCGCCAGCCCCGAGCCCGACTTGATCCTGCAGGCGATGCGGGCCGGCGCCAACGAGTTCTTCCCGTGGAACCCGGGCGGCGCGACCCAGGCCTCGCGCGCCATGGAGGAGTCGTTTCACGGCGCGGTCCGCCGCGTCGCGGCGCGCCAGGCGG
>JBDTOB010000210.1:0-5369 GCA_039933435.1 Acidobacteriota bacterium
GGCGATCCGCGAGGTCGATCTCGTGCTCGACGCCGCTCTTGCCCCTGAACGAGAACCGCACCCGCCCGCCGTCGATCTCGACGTGGCCGTCGCGAAGGGTGGTCAGGCCGAACGATCGATTCTGCTTCGCATACTCGTCGTTGCCGACGCGAATCAGCGTTTTCTCCAGCAGCTGGACGACCACGGCGAGGACCTTCTCGCGGGAGAGCCCGGCGCCCTTGAGGTCGGCCGCGGTGCGCCGGCGGATGGCGCGCAGCGCCCGCGCGAACGCGATCATGCGGTGATACTTGGTGTCGTCGCGCACCTCGCGCCAGCGCGGGTGATAGCGGTACTGCTTGCGGCCGCGGGCGTCGCGCCCGGTCGCTTGCAGGTGGCCGCGCGGATCGACCGCAATCCAGACGTCGGTCCAGGCCGGGGGAATGACCAGGCCGCGGATTCGCGCCAGCAGCTCGGCCTTCCGCACTACCCGGTCATCCGGTCCGATGTAGCGCACCGCGCCGCCGCGGCGCACCCGGCGAATCCCCGGAACGGTATCAGCCGTATACCGCCGGCCGGCTTCCCGCGCCGACACCTCGGGATCGAGCCAGCTGGCATCGAGGCCCTGAGCCGGGCTCGTGGTAGGATCCGACGCGCGTCCCCCTGGTGATCGTTTCATGCAATGCCCGTCCTGCCGTTCGGCACGCGTCTTTCCGTCGCAGCCGCGCCATGCCCTGGAACGGCTCCGGCGGCGCCTGAGCGACCAGCAGCCGTACCGCTGCCACCAGTGCGGCTGGCGGAAATGGCGCGACGTCGAGCTCCATCCCCACAGCCCTGACGTCGATCCCGACGACCTGCGCACCGGGCGCACGCCCCAGCCGGTGTCTGCGAACGACCTCGACCTGCTCGACGTTCCACCTACCGACCCCGCCTAGCAAAACGCGGACCGCTGGCGTCCGAGACGGCGCGAAGCCGCCCGGGCTCGTCCCCTAGCGCACCCCGGGAGTCCAGCCTGGTCCGAAGCGGGTTCCGATCATCAGCCGCAGCACCGCATCGTAGCTGTCGATCCCGTCCGCGACCCGATTGGCCCGCAGGTAGCCGTCATAGATCTCCCGCGCCGCGTCGCGAACGAGCGGAGACGACCGCCGGTAGCGCGCGGCCATGGCGCTCAGGTCCGCCGCCGGGCCTTCCCCCAGCCTGGTCACCTGCGTGCGCCGGCCTGGCGGCAGCCGGCCCATCGCCTGTTCGTAGGCCGCCAGCCAGCCGCTGTACTGCGCGAGGGCATCGCCGTGCAGGCAGGTCAGCCACGCCACGAAGTTGGCCTCCGCTTCATCGGCATATCCCGCCAGGTGCGCCCACTCGTGGGCGACGACGAATGGGCGCTCGACGTCGAGCACGTCGGGATTGACGATGATTTCGAGGAAGAACGGATCGGTCATGCCGTCGATGGCCGCGTGCCGGAAATAGAACGTCAGCAGGGATGATTTCGGCACGCCGGGAACCGTGCCGACCGGCCCCTTGAGCTGTCCGAGCGTGGCGGTGAACGACGCCGCGAGCGAGGCCGGCGACCACACCTGCCGGTGCGCCGCCGCGAAGCCGCGGTTGAGCGCGACCGCGGAGACGTCGCCCAGTTGCGCCGCGGCGTCGATCGTGACCCGGGCGCTGTCGTAGTCGAGCTTCTCCTCGAGAGGCACCCTCCGGTAGTTCAGCCCCCACAGGATTAGAAAGAGCAGATAGCCGATGGCTGCGGCCGACACCAGCGTCCCCGTCGTCCGCAACAGCGCCCGGCGCCAGCCGCTGCGCCGCGCGCGGCGGATCAGGATGAGCGCCAGCGCCGCGACAGAGACCGCGGCCGCCAGGTCGAGGATGGCGATCGGCAGGAGGTTGACGAGCGGGGTGAGCGCCTGCTGCAGTCGTGGATAAAAAAGGTCCGAGTACCAGCGCTCGACGAAGGCCGGGCGAACGGGCACGAGGGCAGCCGCCAGCGCCGCCGCCAGCAGCGCCGCGCGGGTCTTCACCGAGGCAACCTGCCGCGGTCGGGATCGCCGGTGATCAGCCGTACCGCGCGCTGGTAGCTGAAGTAGGCCCACGCCCACTGCACCATCACCACCAGCCGGTTCCTGAAGCCAATCAGATTCAGGATGTGCACGAACAGCCACGCCATCCAGGCCACCCAGCCGCTCAGTCGCAGCCAGCCGAAGTCGGCAATCGCGGACGCACGTCCGATGGTCGCCATGTTGCCAAGATCACGGTAGTGAAACGGCCGGAGGCGCTGACCCGCCACCGCCAGCCGGATGTTCCGTGCGGCATGCCTGCCGCTCTGGATCGCCACCTGCGCGACCCCCGGGAGGGGCCGGCCGTCGGCGCCGGTGATGGCGGCGAGGTCGCCGACGACGAACAGGTCGGGATGGTCGGGGATGGAGAGATCCTCGCGCACCGCGACCCGGCCCGCGCGATCGGTCGGCGCCGGCAGCGTCGCGCCGAGCGGCGACGCCGCCACCCCGGCGGCCCAGAGAATGGTGGCCGCGTCAATCGTCCCCTGCGAGGTGACCACCTGCCGCTCCGTGACCGCGGTCACTGCCGATCCGGTCCGGACATCGACGCCCAGGCGCTCGAGATCCGCCTGCGCCTTGCGCCGGAGCGATTCCGGAAAGGTGGTCAGCAGCGACGGGCCCGCCTCCAGCAGGATGACGCGCGCCGATCCGGGATCGATGCGGCGGAAGTCGCGCGACAGCGACTGCCGCGAGATTTCCGCCAGCGCTCCAGCGAGCTCGACGCCGGTCGGGCCGCCGCCGATCACCACGAACGTCAGGAGCGTCGTGCGTTCTTCGGCATCCGCGACGCGCTCGGCGTGCTCGAACGCCAGCAGGACCCGTCGCCGGATGTCGAGCGCGTCCTCCAGCGACTTCAGCCCCGGAGCGAACGCCCGCCACTGGTCGTGGCCGAAATAGGCGTGGGTCGCGCCGGTCGCGAGAATCAGATAGTCGTAGGCGATCTCGCCGTCCGCCAGGCGCACCATCTTGCGTCCCGCATCGACGCCGATCACATCCGCCAGCAAAACTTCGACGTTCGCCTGCTTCCGCAGAATCCACCGGATGGGAGAGGCGATGTCGGCGGGCGACAGGGCGGCCGCCGCCACCTGATAGAGCAGCGGCTGGAACACATGGTGATTCCGGCGATCCAGGAGCGTGACCTGCACCGGGGCACGCCGCAGGGCGCGGGCGGCGTAAAGGCCCGCGAAACCACCCCCCGCAATCACCACATGTGGGCGCACACTGCAATTCTACCGCGCGGCCCCGGCCGGAAGCGGAACGCACCTTGCACTCCTCCCGGCATGACGATCACGAATCGCATCGCGCGTTGGGGCGGCGCCCGGCTGTCGCGCCGCATGGCACGGTCGCTTCCCTGGCTGGGAGCGGTGATTGCCGTCGCGACGGCGGCCTCGACGATTCGCCGGAAGGGGGTCATCAGCGGCACCCTCGACACCGGGCTCAATTCCGTGCCGTTTGTCGGTGCCGCCAAGAACGCGGTCGAGCTGATGCGGGGCCGCGACTTCTTCCCGGACCGCTTCGGTCCCGGCCTCAACAGGCCCCGGTATCAACCCCGGGACCCGGTCACCCGCCGCCATCCCCAGCCGGCGGCGGACCTGCAGCATCGGGACAGCAGCCGCAGCGGTACCGATCTCGAGTAATTCTCCGCGTTCTTACGTACAATCGCCGCATGCAGCCACTGCGTGCGGCGATTGTCCTCCTCGCGCTCGGACTCTCGTATCAGGACGCGCCCCCGAAAGAGCCGGGCCCGTTCCGCGCCGCCGACCTGGTCGAGCTGCAGACGCTCGAGCCCGCGCTCCACCTCGACATCCGCTACGCCACCCCCGACAACTTCGCGGGCCGCGCCGTCTACCCGGAAGCGCGGGCCTTCCTGCAGCGTCCCGCGGCCGAGGCCGTCGTCCGCGCCCACCGGGCGCTGCGCACGACCGGCAACGGACTGCTGATTTTCGACGGCTATCGGCCGTGGCGGATTACCAAACTCTTCTGGGACATCACCCCTCCCTCGCGCCGCGAGTTCGTCGCCGACCCGGCCCGCGGCTCGAAGCACAACCGCGGCTGCGCGGTGGACCTGTCGCTGTTCGACCTGGCGACCGGCCTCGAAGTGCGGATGCCCAGCGAGTACGACGAGATGTCGCCGCGCGCCTACCCCACCTACGACGGCGGCACCGCCCAGGCCAGGGCGCGGCGGGATCTCCTCCGCGCGGCGATGGAGCACGAGGGCTTCACCGTCGAGCCGAACGAGTGGTGGCATTTCAACTACAAGGACTGGAAGGAGTATCCCATCCTCGACATTCCCTTCCGCGAGATCGCCACGCCCGCCCCGCGCTGACGCGTGCGATAATCGCCAATGGCCCGCAACGCTCCCGCCACGCCCGCCGACGACACCTGGGGCCGGTCGACCGTCCGCACCGCCTGCCCGCTCGACTGTCCCGATGCCTGTACCCTCGACGTCACCGTCGAGCGCGGCCGCGTCGTCGCCCTCGACGGCGGCGATGCCGCGCCGACGACGCAGGGGTTCATCTGCGGCAAGGTCCGCGGCTTTACCAGACGGCTGTACGGCGAGGATCGCCTGCTCTACCCGGCCGTCAGGAAGGGCCCGAAGGGCCAGGGGGTATTCGCGCGGGTGACGTGGGACGAGGCGCTCGATCAGATCGCGCGGCGGATGGTCGAGATCCGCGACCGCGTCGGCGCCGAGGCGATCCTGCCCTTCTGCTATGGCGGATCGAACGGCCTGTTGACCCAGGACACCAACGACGCGGCGCTGTTCCGGGGCTTCGGCACCTCGCGGCTGGCGCGCACGGTCTGCGCAGCGCCGACCGGCGCCGCGACCCTGGCGCTCTACGGCAAGATGCCGGGCGTCACCTACGAGGACTACGTCCAGGCGCAGCTGATCGTGCTCTGGGGGGTCAACCCCTCGGCTTCCGGCATTCACCTGATTCCGTATCTCAACGAAGCCCGGAAGAACGGCGCCGTTCTCGTCGTCGTCGATCCGCGGGCCACGGCGCTGGCGCGGCAGGCCGACTTGCACATCGCGCCGCGGCCGGGGACCGATCTGCCGATCGCGCTGGCCCTGCACCGCGACCTGTTCGAGGGGGGCTTCGCCGACGAGACCTTCCTGCGGACGCACGCGCGCGGCGTCGATGCGCTTCGTGAGCGCGCCGCGGCCTGGACGATGGCGCGGGCGGCGGAGGTTGCCGGCGTGCCCGAGGCGGACCTGGTTCGCTTCGCGGCGATGTATCGCGACGCCTCGCCGGCGCTGATCCGCTGCGGCTGGGGGCTCGAACGGAATCGCAACGGCGGCAGCGCGGCGGCCGCGATCCTGGCGCTGCCCGCGGTCGCCGG